>JAQSYT010000489.1 GCA_029256065.1 Paenibacillaceae bacterium | reverse complement strand
CAAGGGGCCGAAAATTGGCTGGTCACCGATGCCAGACCGGACAATATCGACGCCTACGGGAAAGTCCAGGGAGGCCGGGTGGCCTCTGTCATCGCCTCCGCCCTGACCTTTATCAAGAACGCTAATGTATACTCGGAGGAAGAGCATACGGATCTTCTGAACAAGCTGAATTATTTGAATTTGTTCCTGAATGATGCCCGTGACCGCAATGAGCTGGACGATTACAACGTACAATTGGGTGCCAGCAACTGGGAATCCGATGCAGTGATCGGGGCGAGCATGCTGTCCATGGTATATCCTGAGCTGGATAACGCCAAGCAGCTTATCGCCAATGCCAACAAGCTGATCAAGGCACAATTGCTGTACGCGGTTGGGGATGAGGGCGAATGGCCGGAATCGGTGCGCTATCATGTGGCGGTGCTGCAGCGTTTTGCCGCTTATGCCAAGTCACTGCGCAATCAGACGGGTGAGGACTGGTTTGCCCTTCCCAAGCTGGTGAAGATGTTCCAGTACAACGCGGACGTGCAAACCCCGCCCTACGCATATGCGGACGGCTACATCAACTCGCCGGTGTTCGGCGATGATGTGATGACCTTCGGCAATGAGTTTGCCCTATTAGGCGTCTACTATGATGAGGTAGCCCGGACAAACGGGGGCTTGGCCTCCAAGATGTTTCAGACCTGGGTGAAGGCGGGGAGCCGGTTACCAGCCAACGGCGGCGAAACCATTCTCATGGAAAGCTTCTTTACCCCCGTAGGCGAAACACCTGCCCATATCCCGTTCAAGCTGGATTCCACCAATATGTACAAGGGCGTCGGACTGGTTATGCTCCGCAACCACTTTGGCACACCCAAGGAAACCTTCATGTCTGTCATGGCCAATACAACGGCATTGGGCCACGGCCATTACGACCAGGGCGGCTTTACCCTGTACGCCAACAGCACGCCGCTGGTGATGGACCCGGGCATCGAAAGCTACTTTGCCGGCTCCACCAACTGGTACCGGGGCTCATCCACCCATGCTACCGTCCAGTTCCGCAAAACGGACGATTCCGGTTACATGAATACCCCGGCCATAAGCACCAACCATGCATTTTCAGCCAACAGCCACCTGGATTCGGTTTCCCTTCAGGTTGCAGATCCCAACAGCGGCTCTGCGGGCTCCCAAACCCGTAGCATCGCGTATATTAAGGACGGCTTCGAGGCTTTTGTCGTGTGGGATCAAATAAAGGGAGCCTCCACCGGCACGGTGTGGAATTTGCCTGTTGCCGCCTCCAGGCTGTCGGAGATTACCGGCAACCGGATTGAATCCGCGGGACACTACGGCACAAACCTGGAAACCACTGTTCTGGAGCCTGCCAATCCGGCCATTACCCAAGAATGGGGCAGAACCACCAATATGGTGCCGTCTGTGGACGGGGAAAAGAAGCTGGAATATATCCGCATCCAGAACGGTCCGAACATGAATTACCTGACCGTGCTTTATCCCAAGGCCCAAGGCACAGAAGGCTTGACGACAGAGAAGCTTGCAGTGGACGCGCCTCTGGATGTTTACAGCCTGCGCACAGCCGACGGCAAGGAAGCCTATGCCGTGGTGAATAACAATCCGGAAGCCGCCCTTCTTGGCTTGAACTCGGACGTAGGGCTGATGAACCTGAAGACAGAGGAAAGGTATACCCCAGCTAACGGGAAAGTCAATCTGACGGTTCCCGGAAACGAGCTGCTTATCCTGATGACACCTGCTGAACCAAGCGGTGATCCGGACGATTCAGATGGTGATGATCCGGGGAACCCTCAACCGGGCCATTCCGGCGGCGGCGCATCTGGCAGCCCGCTGACGCCGGTTATCCGGGCTGACGGCTCCGTCGATGCCGCCGCGCTGAAGCTGGCTTTAGCAGATGCAGCCCATGTTACACTGAGAATTCCGGGGGATACCGTCCTGCTGCCAGCGTCGGCGTTGGTGGATGCAGCTAACTCAGCCTCGGCTTCTGCCATTACCATCACATCCAAGTTGGGCTCTTACACCCTCCCGCTCCATGTTTTGCAGCCTGACAAGCAGGCAGTGCTTCTGGGTGTGGAGGCAGCTGACCTGGTCTTCCGGGTCACTATCCGGGCAGCCTCTCTGGAGGAACAGGAGGCCCTTACCGCCGCAATAGCTTCCGCTGGCGCCCGTTCCTTGGCCCCAACCGTGGATTTCAGTCTCGCCGCGGTGACGGTGGACGGGCGCACGCTTCCCATAGATACCTTCGGAAGCACCTATGTCGAACGCACCATTGACCTGCCTGGCGCTGTCACTCCACCGGCCGCCATTGTCTTCTACGATGCATCTGCGCAGCGCCTGGCCTTCGTCCCTGGCAGGATAAAAGACGGCACAGCAGCGTTCAAACGGCCCGGCAACAGTCTTTACACCGTAATCGAGCTTAACCGGACCTTCAATGATTTGAAAGGCCACTGGGCCAAATCAGATATTGAGCTCCTGGCAAGTAAATTGATCGTAGACGGCACATCAAACACCACATTCGAACCAGGCCGGAGCATCTCCCGGGCTGAATGGGCCTCCCTCCTGGTCCGCTCTCTCGGTCTCTCCCCAACCGGAGACAGCGCCTTCCGCGATGTGCTTCCGGAGCATTGGTATTATACCTCCGTTTCGGCAGCCGTAGAGGCG
>JAQSYT010000142.1 GCA_029256065.1 Paenibacillaceae bacterium | reverse complement strand
CAAGCCCTTACCCGACTGAACCCCCTGCTCATACGGAGTTCCCTGCACTGTAACGGTCATGCTCATCTGTAAGCCCTCCTCGGTGGTTTAATAGGTATGGGATACCAGGACCTCTTCAATGTCCTGCTTCACCTTGCGGATAAAACCCAGCATGTCATCATCAAGAGGGTGGCGGATGACACAGCTGGGAGACAGGATCAGGCTGCGGCCCCGCAGAGTTTTGACGGTACGGAATATCTGGTTGCGGACTGCATTTCTGTCGCCCTTGGTAATATCCATCCGGTAGATCCCGCCCATCAGACACTTGCCGGTTAAGAGAGCAGCCTCCTCCACGTCCGGCAGCGTCTCATAGGCATGCCAATTGAATACATGGCTGGGATAATCCTTGAGTAAATTAAACATGGGATTGGTGCCATGGGCATGAACCACATTACACCATCCGGAGGAAGCGTTCAGCACCTCCAGATCAAAGGGCATCCCATATTCACGGTACATGGCCTCAGACATAATATCATAGGAGCTCATCTGGGTAGCCAGATAAATGCCGGAGGCTCCCAGCTCGATAGCCTTTTCCACCAATTGGCAGGTCGTTTGGGTGATCACATCCAGCGCCCGGCGGACCTCATCCCCATGCCCTTCTTGAATATGCTCCAGCATCCGGCTGCCAGACAGCTTGTTAGCTGTGGTGAGGGGGCTGAACACCGTAAACAAAACCGGAGCAGCCTCGTCCTTCATCTTTTCCAGCAGAAGCGATAAGTAGCGCAGCTCCCGGCCCAGCGCCCCTTCCAATATATTGGCAGGTTTGATATTCTTCCAATCCGCCGCATCCTGGACCGGTGTCCGGACAATACGCGCAACACCTCCCCGGGAAATTTCCGAGAAGTCCACCTCGCAGCCGAAATCCTCTACACTGTACATGCCGTTGTTCATGGTTTTGAGAATATCGATATCATATTGCTTGAAAAAGTCATAGGTTTTCTCCGCATTGGCAACGGGATCAAGATCATCGTCCGGAAAATGGGTCCACATGGTATAGGGAATGGTATCCGGCTGTTTACCAGCCAAAGCGGCTTGGATGCGCTCTGTTTTCGTCATGGAAATAGCCATGGTCATAGACAGCTCCTCGTGGCAAAGTTAAAGCATTTCCTGTTTAAGCGGCATACCCGCCATCGCTACCGGGCATCGGCATACATGGCCTGGCTTCAGCTGCTCCAATTCGGGACTGCTTTCAAGACAGGAGTCCTGGACCATAAAACAGCGGGAGGCGAAGGAGCAGCCCTTCACAGCCTCGGAGGGCCCGCCGATGTCTCCGGACAGGATAATCCGCTTCTTCTCTGCATCCGGATTGGGAATAGGCACGGCGGACAGCAGCGCCTGGGTATACGGATGGGCCGGGCTGGCGAACAGCTCTTGTTTGGGAGCCGATTCCACGACCTTGCCCAGATACATGACCACTACATGTGAGGCAATATGCTTTACCACACGCAGATCATGGGAAACGAACACGATGGATATACCAAGCTGCTTCTGCAGCCGCATCAACAGATTGACAATTTGCGCCTGGATGGATACGTCCAGGGCAGATACGCTTTCATCACAGACCAGAATCTGCGGATCGACAGCCAGTGCCCGGGCAATGCAGATCCGCTGGCGCTGTCCCCCGGAGAATTCGTGAGGAAATTTGCTGATGCTCTCCGGCGGCAAACCCACCAGCTCCAGGAGCTCCATGGTTTTGGCAAGCGCCTGCTTCCGGTTGCCCAGACGGTGGATCAGAAACGGCTCGCAGATAGCATCGCCGACACGCTGACGGGGATTCAGCGCCGCATACGGGTCCTGCAGAACAATCTGCATATTGCGCCGGAGCTCCCGGATTTGCCGTTTGCCGGCTGTTTCCATAGAGTTACCCATAATCACCAGTTCCCCCGATGTGGGCTCAATCAGATTCATCAGAAGCCGGGCCAGGGTGGATTTGCCGCAGCCGGATTCGCCAACAATCCCCAGGGTTTCCCCTGAGCGGATGGTCAGACTGACATCATCCACAGCTTTGACGAAGCGTTTGCCTGTTCCGAAAAACCGTGCCCCCAGGGGATACCACTTTTTTAAATGGGTTGCTTGAAGCAATACCCCGCCGCTATCAACTGCCATTACAGCACCTCCTTCTGCCCCACGCCGGCGTACTTCCAGCATTTCACACTCCGGCTGTCCACTGTCAATACCGGCGGCTCCTCCGCCGCACATTCGGGACTTGCATATGGGCAGCGGTTATAGAATGCGCAGCCGGCAGGCAGATTGTAAAGACTGGGCACGCTGCCCTCGATGGTATCCAGCTCCCCTTCCTTCTCATCCATAGTGGGAATGGAGCGCAGCAGCCCCTCTGTATATGGATGAAGCGGACGGAAAAAGATATCCCGGACAGGCGCCTTTTCCACAATGCTGCCGGCATACATAACGGCTACCGTGTCTGCCATTTCGGCAATAACGCCCAGGTCGTGGGTAATCAGTACAATGGCCGTTCCCATTTCCCGGTTCAGCTTGTTCAGGAGATCGAGAATTTGGGCTTGAATGGTCACATCCAGGGCGGTGGTCGGCTCATCGGCGATGAGCACACGCGGCTGGCACAATAGAGCCATGGCAATCATTACCCGCTGGCGCATACCGCCGGACAGCTCGAAGGGATACTGCTTCAGCCGGGCCTTAGGTGAGGGAATGCCTACCACCCGGAGAATTTCCAGCATCTCCGCCTCCGTTTCCTTGCGGGATGCTTTTTTGTGAGTGCGGATAACCTCACTAAGCTGGTCTCCAATGGTAAAAAGCGGATTTAAGCTGACCATCGGCTCCTGAAAGATCATGGAGATATGATTGCCCCGGTACTTACACATTTCCTTTTCGGATTTTTGCATTAAATCCTCGCCATCCAGCAGAATCCGTCCTTCCACCCGGGCGGGAGGTGAAGCAAGCAGCCGCATGATGGCTTTGGAGGTGACGCTTTTTCCCGAGCCGGACTCGCCCACAAGCCCCAGCTTTTCCCCCTTGCGCAAGGAGAAGCTGATATCGTTAATGGCGTTGGCCCGGCCGTATTTCGTCTCGAACACAACCTTAAGCCCCTCTACCGATAAAACCGCTTCATTCATGGACAGCCACCTCCTTTACACATCAAGCTTGGGATCCATATAATCGCGCAGCCAATCTCCCAGCAGGTTGATTCCCAGCACGGTGAGGGTAATGAGGAGACCGGGCAGAATTGCCAGCCAAGGGGAGGTGACCATATCCACCCGGGCTTCGGAGAGCATTCTTCCCCATGTGGGAATTTCCAGCGGAACACCCAGGCCCAGATAGCTGAGGGAGGCCTCCATCAGAATGATCTTGGCCATTTCCAGCGTAGCCACCACGATGACGGGGCTGATGACATTGGGCAGAATATGCTTGAATATAATCCGGAAGTCGCTGCCTCCCATGGAGCGGACGGCTTCAATATATTCCATTTCCTTAACGGACAATATCTCTCCCCGGATCAGCCGGGCGTACCGGACCCAGCCGCTGATTCCGGCAATGAGGATGATATTCCCTAAGCCCGCCCCCAGCACCGCAGCGATAAACAGGGCCAGAAGAATGAAGGGAAAGGATAGCTGGACGTCCACGATCCGCATGATGACGGCATCGATCCAACGGCCGTAATAGCCGCTGACAGCACCCAGCACCACACCGACTGCCCCGGCTGCGATGGTTCCGGCGAAGGCAACCAGCAATGTGATCCGGCTGCCGTAGGCCAACCGGGACAGCACATCCCTTCCCAGCTTATCCGTGCCCAGAATATGATCAGCCGTGCCGCCGTCCGACCATACCGGCTTATGCAGCTTGTTCATTAGATCCTGTTTAGCCGGAT
The DNA here is from genome assembly GCA_029256065.1 of Paenibacillaceae bacterium. Taxonomy (GTDB): domain Bacteria; phylum Bacillota; class Bacilli; order Paenibacillales; family NBRC-103111; genus Paenibacillus_AR. The sequence continues at coordinate 8,573 of JAQSYT010000142.1, read as the reverse complement.
CATAGGGACTGAAGAATGGAGCCCCCAGCGCCATGATGATGACCAGGATGACGATTACCGCACCGATTAATCCTGTTTTGCTTTTTATCAAGCTGCTCCACATGCGCATGACCGCCTTACTTCATTTTTATCCGTGGATTAATCATGACATAAAGAATATCGACCAGAAAATTTACAAGCACAAAGCCCACTGCCATCAGCACCACAATCGTCTCCACCACCATAAAATCATTGTTGGTAATGGATTGTACCGCAAGTCTGCCGATGCCCGGCCAGGCAAAGACCGTTTCGGTAATGACAGAACCGCCCAGCAGATAGGTAATTTGCAGGCCCAATACAGTAAGGATGGAGCTGAGGGCGTTTTTGAAGGCATGCTTCATGATGATCGTGAAGCTGCGCAGCCCCTTGGCTTTGGCCACATCAATATACTCCTTGCTCATCACCTCGATCATATTGGACCGGAGCAGCCGGGCAATGGTCGCCGCCGAGAACAGGCCCAGAGTAATCGCCGGCATAATCAGCGCCTGCCACCCTTCGCTGCCGGAGGTGGGAAGCCACTTGAGCTTTACGGAGAAAATCAGGATCATCATGATGCCCAGCCAGAAGGCGGGGATGCATTGCCCCAGCAGAGCAAGCATACGGATCAGACTGTCAATAAAGCTGTTGCGCTTCACCGCGGAAATAATTCCTGCTGGTATGCCTGTCACAAGTGAAATGACCAATGCGGTGAAAGCAAGCTTAGCCGTGGCAGGCAGCCGCTCCAGCACCACCTGCATGGCCGGAAGATCGTAATTGTACGAATGCCCGAAATCCCCTACCACCGCCCCCTTGAGAAAACGGAGGTACTGGACAACGAGAGGATCATTGAACCCCATCTGCTCCCGCAAAAGCTCCACATCCGCTTTGGAGGCACTGGGGGGAAGCATCAGCTCCACCGGATCCCCCGACAAATGGAGCACCAGGAAAACAACCAGTGTAATCCCCCACAAGACTATGACGGACTGGATAATCCGTTTAACCAGATACTGCGCCATCGCTTCACCTTCCGCGGTACTTTATTTCGTCGCAGTCTCTTACTTAATCTTGCTGCCGCTGACCATAATCATCTCATCTGTACGGGGCGCCCAATCCGCCACACGGGAATGATACGCGTATACACTGTGCTGCTGGTACAGGAAGATGGCGGGCGCCTCTGTCTTCATCACCTGCTGCATTTGCGAAAGCAGCTTGTCGGCTTCCCCCGGCTCCACGGTTGCCGCAGCCTTCTTCCGCAATTGGTCGAAGGACGGATTGCTGTAGGTGGAATAACGCTCCCCGGTTCCAAAGGACAGCTTGGCTACCAGATCGATGTTGGAGTAAGGACCGCCGATGCCGTTCAGGTACAAGTCGGCAACTGTTCCCGCTCCGATTTTTTCCCGCTGCTGGTTGCTGTCCTCTTCCTCAACAGTCACCTTGACACCAATCTCAGCCAATTGGGCGGCTATCGCCTGTGCCACATCCTGGCCATTCAGATAACCCGAGGTAACGGAGAATTTAAGGGAAAGACCATTGGGATAACCGGCTTCAGCCAGAAGCTGCTTGGCGGTTTGCGTATTAAAATCGAAGGACTTCACACTGTCATCGAATCCGTCGTATTCCGGCGTGGAAATGGTGGCAATTTCTGTTGCATAGCCGTCAAGCACACCTTGAATCAGCGTTTGCTTATTAACTGCGTAATTTAATGCCTGACGGACCTTGGCATCCTTCAGCGGACCGTCCTTCAGCGTATTCAAGCCGATAAAAACGACCCGGGTTGTGGGACCGCCCACCACTTGAATATTCTTCATGGATTTCAGATTGGCAACCTGGCTGGTAGGCACGTTGGCGATAATATCCACCTCACCGGATTCCAGAGCGGCAATACGGGAGGCCGCTTCGGGAATAACCCGGTAGACCACCTTGTCAATAGCCGGCTTGCCGCCGAAGTACGTATCATTGGCCTCCAGAACAACCCTCTCATCCTTCTTCCATTCCACAAACTTGTACGGGCCGGAGCCGATGGGTTTGGCAGCGAACTCCTTGTCGCCTACCTTTTCTACATAAGCCTTGGGAATGATTTTCACGTAATTCAGACGCAGCGGCAAAGCGGAGAAGGGCTCGTCCGTAATGATTTTGAAATTCAGGGCATCCACAATTTCCACTCTCATAAAGGAAAAGTCGGAGGCCAGCTTGTAGCCCTTGGATTTATCACGAATGGTTTCCAGCGTATACTTCACATCCTCCGAGGTAAGCGGGGAGCCATCCTGGAACTTCACGCCGTCACGGAGAGTAAACGACCAGGTCACATCGTCCACATTGGAGTAGGAAGCGGCCAGATCGGGCTTGATCTGCCCCTTCTCGTCTGTTGTTACCAGGCTGCTGAATACATGGGACAGAATGCCGGCGGTAGAGGTGCCGGTGGCATTGCGGGGATCAAGTGTGGCAATGTCTGTTGTATTGGCGAAGGTTATGGTTTTGGGGCCGGTATTCTCCGGGGAGGCACTGGCACCGGAAGCGTCTGCATCCGGGCTGCTTGATGAACCGCAGGCCGTAATGAATGCCGCCAAAAACAGCACAGCTATTGTAAGTATCAATGATTTCTTCATGTTTCATTCTCCTTTTTCTCGGTGGTTTCGGGATGTACATCCGGCTTTGAAGTTTTGACTGCACGGTGGCTTTCGAAATAAGGCTCAAGAATATTCAAACGGTGCTTGGTCTGTTCCATGTTCTTCTCCGCCATGCGGCCTGCCAGGTACTCCAACAGAAAAAGCGGCGCTACATTGGAGTTGAAAAAGCTCGTTCCCTTCACATCCGCCACCAGAATCTCATTTGCGCAGCGGGAAAGGGGGGAGGAGGTTTTATCCGTCAACAGAATGGTTTCGGCCTTTCTCTGGCCCGCATATTGCAGAAGCTGAAGGGCATGCTGGCTGTGCGGCGTAAAATCTATGACGAACAGACAGTCCCCCTCTTCAATATCCAGTATCTGCTCCAAAGCATAAGCATCGTCCACCACTTGGACCCGGTCCGTGGTCATTCTCAGCAGGAAGCCGAATTTGGCTGCCAGGCTGGCTGTGGGGCGCTGGCCGCTTATGTACTTGCACCGGGAGGCCAGCATCAGCTCGGCAACCCGCTCCAGCTTCTCCGGTGTATTCTTGCTGAATACGCTGATCAGATTCTGCGCCATGAGATTATTGAATTGCTCCATGGCTTCTTTCCCGGCGGTATGGCCTTCCTTGTGGATGATTCTCTTCAACGGAGAGGCATGGACATGCTCGGCGTCGTCGATCTGCCGGGACATACCATCCTGCAGCATCTTCTGAAGCTCCAGGAAGGAGCTGTAGCCAATGGCTCTCGCCGTACGGATGACTGTGGCATCGCTTGTCCCCAGCTCCTCTGCCAGCTCCCGTGTGGACATAAAGCATACCCGGCTGGCGTTGTTCAGAATAAATTCGGCAATTTCACTTTCTTTTCTCGTCAGTGTCACCTGAGCAATGCGCTGGCGCAAATCCTCCAAGTGTCCCATGGCAGACCTCCAAACCTAAGTATCTTTATCGGATTAAACAAGAATGACTTTTGCTTGATTATATCATGCCAAGAAGGAAAATCAATACTTTTTTTATTTTGCGTTGACAACTCAACTTTTTGATCAAAAAAATATAATCTGTATCCTGGAATATGTTTAATTCCACCGGAAAATTATGGCTGTCAGGCCTGTGCCGGAGCCGCTGCCGCCTGCAGTGCCTGCTGCAGGTCCCCGATAATATCCTGCGTCTCCTCCAGCCCTACGGACAAACGGATCAACCCGTCGGTAATGCCGCATTTCTGCCTCTCTGCCGGCGGAATAGCGCTGTGGGTCATGGAAGCGGGGTGTTGAACCAGGGTTTCCGGATCGCCCAGGCTGAAGGAAATCAGCGCCAGCTTTAAGGAATTGATGAAGGCCTTGCCGGCTGTAAAACCGCCCTTCAGCTCAAAGGAGACGATTCCCCCCATTCCCTTCATCTGGCTTAAAGCCAGCTTGTGCTGCGGATGGGAGGTTAGCCCCGGGTAGTGAACCCGTTCTACAGCAGGGTGGGCCTCCAGATATTCGGCCACCGTCTGGGCGCTGCTGCAATGTCTCGCCAGCCGCAAGCCCATTGTTTTCATGCCCCGCAGGATCAGGAAAGCCTCCCATGCATTCAGGTTTTGGCCCAAATCACCGGCAATTTTTTTGCGCATGTATTGGATTTCCGGCCTCCCCCCGATAATAATCCCGGCAATTACATCTCCGTGTCCGTTCAAATATTTGGTGGCGCTGTGCACTACAAGATCAGCCCCCAGCTCCAGCGGACGCTGCAAGCAAGGCGACATGAAGGTATTATCCACGATGGTGGCGGCATTCCGGCTTTTGGCAATGGCGGACAGACGGCTAATATCCAGCACGGTCAGGCAGGGATTGGAGGGAGTCTCCAAATACAGTGCCTTCGTATTAGGCTTGAAGCTCCGCTCCACCAAAGCATAGTCGGAGCAATCCACAAAATCCGCTTCTATCCCCAGTCTGGCGGCAAGATTGGTCAGGAAGCTGTAGGTCCCGCCATAAACATCCTTCGTCACCAGGACATGGTCCCCTTGCTGAAGAACGAACAGCAATGCCGTGGAGATAGCAGCCATCCCGCTGCTTAGGGCAAGCGCCTCCTGTCCGCCTTCCAGTCCGGCAACCTTCTCCTCCAGCGTGCGTACCGTCGGATTGCCGTATCTGCCGTAATATATCCCCTCTTGGGCGCCTGAAACCACGTCAGCGGCAGCCTCGGCGCTTGGGAAGGCATAAGCCACCGCCGGCACTACCGGCTGCGAAACCGCTCCGGTCCGCACATCAGGTGATTGTGCGTCATGGATCAGTCTGGTATCCATCCCCCACTTGTTCATTCGTTGCCCATTCACAACAGTCACCTCACTATAGGAATAGCTGCCAGCTAGGGCAGGTTTGTAAACACGGCCCAGGCAGCAAATTTATTTGTTAGGTATTATAACATCCACTTCGCATAATTGTATACAATTATTAAAATAGTTTAAAAACCGTGCTGTTACATGGCGCAGCGCCTTTAGGATTAAAGGAATTTTACTGCATTTGGAAGAATACGGAGACATCCTGATAGTGGCGGACAGCCGCGAAAGGTAAGCTTACATTCCCCCTATCGGCTCCGTGTGCGCCGCGGGACACGCCGCAGCCGGAGGATACCCGGACTGTGCGCCGCAGACATTAGGACAAGCATCATCTGGCTAACGAATCTATATCACGCTATTTCGCAAAAAAAGGCATTATAAAAAATCTAACGAATCTATATCACGCTATTTGCCTGTTTGAACCCATTTCGGCGCAGATTCGGACAAATAGCGATGCTACGATTCGTTAGATTTAATAAATGCCCACATGTAGTCAAATAGCGTGATATAGATTCGTTAGAGCTTCTACCCTTTATTCTTGGGATATGGAGCGCCTGCCGGTAAACGGACAGGCAGCCGGATTACACCTTAAATTGATCGATCAGCTCCTGCAGCTCTTCGGCCAGCTTGGACAAATAATTGGCGGAAGCCGTAATCTCTTCCATCGTCGCCAGCTGCTCCTCGGAGGCGGCGGAGGCGTTGTGGGTCCCTTCAGCAGTGGTATCCGCCACAGTCAAGAGCAGCTTCACGGATTCTACCAGCCGCACGGAGCCGTCTGAAATATGGGCCACCGATTGCGAAACCTGCTCAATCCGCTCTGCTGTTTCGGTTGCCGAAGCGCGGATGGTTCCGAAGGCTTCCCCTGCGGAATGCACCATACCCGCTCCTTCCCCCACTTCCTTAGAGGTCGTATTCACGGTGTGGGCCACCTTGTCCATCTGTGTGAGAATCTGGCTGACCAATCCCGTAATCTGTTGGGCGGACCGGCTGGATTGCTCCGCCAGCTTGCGGATGGAATCGGCCACAACGGCAAAGCCTCTGCCCTGCTCCCCTGCCCGCGCTGCTTCAATTGCGGCGTTAAGGGACAGCAAATTGGTCTGGCTGGCAATATCGGTAATAACCTCCACAATAGATCCGATTTCCTTGGAGTGCTCGCCCAGCACCTCCACGGTTTGCGACAGCTCATCCATACTGAAGCTGATGGCATTCATCTGCTCCTCGGCAGTAATCGCGGAATGGAGGCCGGACTCCGCTTTGAAGGCGGTATCCGTCGCGGATGCCGTCACATCAGTGGCATTCCTGGAAATCTGCAGGACAGCCTCTGACATCCGGTTGATAATCTCCGAGGTTTCCTCCAGACTCTTCAACTGGCGGTCTGCTCCTGCAGCCAGATCCTGGGATACCAGTGCGATCTGCTCGCTGGCCTTCCCTGTCTGCTCGGCACTGGCCGTCAGCTCCTGGGAGGAAGCAGCCACCAGCACGGAGGTTTGGTTCACCTCTTGAATAAGCTTGCGTAAATTGACGGTCATCCCGTTCATGTCATTAACCAGAACGCCGACCTCATCCTTGCTGCTGTAGTCCAAGGGCTCCACAGTCAAATCCCCGTTGGCAATCCGGTTCACATGGCTGGACAGCATTACCACCGGGCGGACCATGCGGCGGATAACCAGATAGATCAGGACAACACCTACGAGAAGGGCAATCACACCCGTAATGACAGGAGCGACCACCGTATCCATGGTCCGTTCATGGATGATGGAGGCGTCGAAGTTGATGGCCATAAGAGCAATGACTTCCTTATTGGGGTCATGATCCTTGAAGATCGGGCCATAGCCGGTCATCAGCTTTTCGCCGCCAAATTCATATACATCGGAATAGATATTCAAATGATTGGTGTGATCCGTGCCCTGGAAAGCGGCCTTTACGGTATCGTCCATATAATACTGCGTTCCCGCTTCAATGCCGTGGCCCTTCATGCGCTTATCCACAGCCAGCACCTTGCCGTTCAAATCCAACAGGAAAGCTTCCTTAAAAATCGCCTTATGGTCCGCCGTCCAGTTCAGACGGGTTTCAATATCCGCAAGGCCGCTGATATCGCCATTAGCTAGCTTCTCCACGGCTGCCGGGTCCACCAGGCCGGTAGTGATGTTAGCACAGCCGACAAGCTCTATCCCCACTGCTTCCTTCACTTGATCGTATGCAACCTTGTAGCCGATGAAGGCAATGGCGGCACCTACAAAAAGCAGTACGGCAACAACTGCAGAAGTTAATTTCCCCGCAAAATTCATCTTTGTTCTCCTCACCGCCTGCTTCAGGCCATTTAGACTATAGGTAAGAATAATTATAACTCAATTTTTAGCGAATATCATCGAATAATTTATTAAAATCCAATTAAATTGTGCAAAATGGAATTATTATCACATTTACACAAAAAAGCCGCAGAAAAAACGGAATTTTCCGTTTCTGCGGCTCATTTTATGGACGGCTTAGAGACTGCCGGAGGGATTACCCGGAGCTTTTCGGACGGTAAAATCCTCATCCTTGTAATAGGTATCCTTCACTAATAGATTAGGACCGCAGCATGAGGCAGCGGGACAATGGCAGCTTACCGTGCGGGAGAGGGGATGCTCCAGCCAGCGGGTGAACACATCGTCCAGGCGGTCGCGGGCAATGTTGCCAAGCGGCGGGAAATCGGCAAAATCCGTCACATGGACGTTTCCGTCAAACAAACTGACGTTCAGGCGGTTCCGGCCGTCCGGATCATTCCGCACCGTCACCTTAGGGGCAGAGTGCAGCCGTTCCAGGAGGGTCCGGTCTTCCTTATTCTCATTGCAGGCGTAGAATGGCAGCGTGCCGAACAGCATCCACACGGACGGATCTCTTGTTTCCAGCAGCAGGTTGACGGCCTGCCGAATCTCATCCAGACCCAGCACGGGCAAGTGCCGGGCGAAGGCACTGGGATACATGGGATGGACCTCATGCCGCTTGCAGCCCATCTCCACAATCAGCCGGTGGATTTCCGGAAGCTTGTCATGGGTGCGGTAATTGATCATGCTCTCGGCGGAAACAAACAGTCCCCCCCGGGCCAAGGCACGGGCATTATTCATCATCCGCTCATACAGCCTGGAAGTGGAGCCGTTGCCGGAGGGATTCGCCGCACGGGCGAAGCCGATCTCCCGGAACTCCTCCGCACTGGTATAATTATGGGAAATGTGAAGCACGTCGAGATAAGGCGCAATCTCTTCATAACGTTCCAAATCCATCGTGATGTTGGAGTTAAGCTGGGAACGGAGTCCGCGCTGTCTGGCGTAGCGCAAAAGCGGGACAATGACACTCCGCACCGTTTCTCTCCGGAATGCCGGTTCTCCGCCGGTGATGCTGATGGTCTCCAGATGACTGATCTCTTCCAAACGGTGCAAGAGGCGGTCAAGCGGCAGCATATCCCCTTCCTTGGTCACCAGGCTGTCCCCAACGGCACAATGCTCACACCGCATATTGCACAAATGCGACACCGTCACCTCCACGCTGGTGAGCGGATGCCTGCCATCGCGCGCCTGAGTGTGAATGGGATCCCACGGATCATGGTCGGGGCAAATTTCCGGCGCCGCTGTGTTGCGGTCCAGCTCGCTCTGTGT
>JAQSYT010000141.1 GCA_029256065.1 Paenibacillaceae bacterium | reverse complement strand
TGGGCCTTGGTGTTCAGGATCAGCCGGGTGGAATCCGCTTTGGGATCGCAGCCCACAATCATGATCTTTTGGCCGAAGGATGCAGCCAGCTGCGCCAGCGTATTCTGTGATGTGGTGGATTTGCCAATGCCGCCTTTTCCGTAGAATGCAATTTGCCTCAATTTTTTGGTCATGGATTCGCCCTCACTTAGTTGTATTTTTTAGTTGGTTTTATCAAAATCATTCACAATAAGATCCGATACCTTCAGCTGATCCTTCTTCAGCGCCCCTGACACCACCAGATCATCGATCCACGGCTGGATCAGCTTATCCTGAAATCCGTTGCCGCTGTAGTAGTAGTGCACGGCATTTACAGGCTGACCGATATAGTCAGCAGTGAGTTGAATCGCTTCTTCCTCATTCTTCGTATCCACGATCCAGGCCTGGGCCTTCTTCACGGCTTTGACGAAGCCCTGGATCGCCTCCGGGTTTTCTTTAATAAATTTTTCGGTGAAATAATAAAAGGTTGTGCCTGCGGCTTCTCCCAGGCCGGTGTCTGCCGTATCGAAAATTTCAATCAGACCGGAATCATTGGCCAGCTTGTAGAACGGGGGATGAACACCCACAATATCAATATTGCCCTGCTGATTGGCCTGTAAGGCTGCCGTATCACTGTCGAAGGCTACAAATTTGATTTGGTTCCGGCTAAAGCCAAGGTGGTCAAACGCATTGGTGGCAAGAAAGGTGGTGCAGCTGGGAACGGTGCCGTTAATGGTGATCTTTTCACCCTTTTTCTTTTGAATCAGCTCCTCCAGGGTTTTCACCCCCAGCTTGGGGCTGACATAATATTTCATGTGATGGTACTTGTCATCCACTCCTTCAACAGGCTCCGAACCCCCGATGGTTACACCCTTTATTTTTGCCCCTCCTGCAATGAAGGTGGCAACCTGATTAACATGTGCCGTGGACACATTATTGGTGCCGTTCAGGATGGAGGGAAGCACCTGGGCAGTAGTCAGCTCTCCTGTATATTCCACATTGATTCCTTCCTCAGCGAAAAAGCCCTTTTTCTCAGCGATTACCCATGGGGTAGAGGAGCAATTCTTTTTGGTATCCGTTTTGATGGTATATACCGGCTTGCCGGATTTGGCCGGATCGAAGCTGACGCTTTTCAGATCCTTAAAGCCTGCAGCCCCTTCAATATCAATGCCCTTTTTGGTTTTTCCAAAGTAACTCCCCGTCCCTATACCAATCCCAATTACAGCAATGACGGATAGAATCACCAGCCGTTTTTTATTCTCAATTGCCATCTCCATATCACCTCTCAATAAATTCTTTTTAAGTAAAATAATTACAACATAAGCATGAGTAAACCCGCTCCTGCCCTCCTTTTCCGGCACATGAATTCATTTTCATCTTTATAAAATGAAAAGAGACTAATCCATCTTCCGCAAGGAAGGGAGTAGTCTCCAGCTAACTGGTCAACTTATTATTCCGATAATTCTTATGTGCTTTAATGTATATTAGCTTATCTTATGGTTATGGGTTTGTCAACGCATGAAACAAGCCCACACCATCATTTCAAGAATTTGTAACTTTTTCTCAACCTACGGTTGGAGCCCAACCAGAAGCCGGAGAAGCACAAATTTCGCTCCGGAGTCCTTCCGGATACGCCGCTGGTCGCTTCGACAGCCGACAATGGAGCGAGGGTTTTCGGACTGAGAATCCTTTATTACCCGGAGATATACGTTTCTGAGGATTCCGCGGACACACGATGCGCTATTTCCTTCATGCTCCGCCCAAATCGGCTTTTTTCCGGCACGGTCACCTCCCGGGACAACCTGCGGTTTTCTCCCCCCAGAATTCGAAAAAAAACCGCCCGAATTTCCGGGCGGCTTATGCAATACTCTTCAGAACATACTTACAGGCTCTGGCTCCAGTCATGCACCATGCTGCCTTCCAGGAACTTCTCGCAATCCAGAGCGGCCATACAGCCGCTGCCTGCCGCGGTAATAGCCTGGCGGTAGCGGTGATCCTGCACATCTCCGCAGGCGAAGACGCCGGGGATGTTGGTTTCGGTGGTGCCCGGCTTTACCTTGATATAACCGGTTTCGTCGGTGTCGATTTGACCGCCCAGGAAGCCGGTGTTGGGAGTGTGTCCGATGGCAACGAAGATGCCGTCGGTCTCCATAACCTCTTCCTGCCCGGTGGCATTGTTCTTCACCTTCAGTCCGGTTACGCCCTTATCGCCGGCCAGCACCTCCAACGGAGTGTTGTTCAGGCCCCAGGCCACCTTGGGATTCTCCCGGGCCCGGTCCTGCATGATCTTGGAGGCCCGCAGCTCATCGCGGCGGTGCACCAGCTTCACTTCCGTGGCGAAACGGGTCAGGAAGTTGGCTTCCTCCATAGCGGAGTCGCCGCCGCCTACCACAATAATCTTCTTCCCGCGGAAGAAGAAGCCGTCACAGGTGGCGCAGGTGCTGACGCCGCGGCCCACATTCTCGCGTTCGCCGGCAATGCCCAAATACTTGGCGGACGCACCAGTGGAGATAATCACCGATTCGGCCTCCAGCGTTTCGCCGCCCTCCATCACAACCTTAAAGGGACGGGAGCCGAACTCTACTCCTTTTACCCAGCCGCTTTTGAAGGTAGCACCGAAGCGCTGCGCCTGCTTGCGCATATTATCCATCAGCTCCGGCCCCATGATACCCTCCGGAAAGCCGGGGAAATTCTCAATCTCTGTAGTAGTGGTCAATTGTCCGCCCGGCTCAGGTCCCTCAATCACCAATGGGTTCAAATTGGCGCGGGCCAGATAAATGGCTGCCGTAAGCCCCGAAGGACCGGTTCCGATGATAATGCTCTTGTACATAGTAGGTTCATCCTCCCTTAAGGTTTGCCGTTAAGCAAAACCAGTATCTTCTCTTATTGCTCCTCTGTCGTTGCCGCGGCTCCGTTTAAGCCGCCGTCCGGGCGGGCTCCCGCATAGATCGCCTTCATCTTCTGCCGAAGGCCGCAGGCATCGTCGATATGCTTCACACAGGTGCGCACCGAGCTGACCGTAGTATGGTAGCGGGCCGCAATTTCCTCATAGGTCACCGACCTGCGGTGCATCTTGGCCGTCAGATACTCCAGCGCCGCTGCCCAGTTATCGGGCTTCGCCATACGCGGCCTGGCCGGATGCACACGGGTTAAGTATTCCACCCACAGCGTTTCCAAGTCATGCTGCTGCACCAGATCATAACGTTTGTTCATACTGTCGAAGGCCTGCTCCAGCACGCCGGTCCATTCCTCCTCCCAGCCGGGAAGGCCGGGGGCGTAAGGCTGGGCGGGATGCTCTTCAAGCTGTCCCTCCAGCATCACCGTATATGGTCCGGGGACCTTCATGGTCCGCAGCACAAACATGGCGACACGCTTCAAATAATCATTTTCCAGCGGGTCCAGTAGGAACTCACCCAGCGCTTCCTTCACCTCAAGGTCCGCAATCAGGCCGAAGGCTTGAATCACCTGCAGCTTGGTCTCCATGTCTCCGTGGCGCAAGGCCCAGAAGAAGGAGGAGCGCACCAGCGGGTCCTTGCGGATGGTCTCGGGGAGCAGCTCCCCTTCCTCCCGTTCCATAGAGCGGAATTGCTCCTCGAAGGGCAGATGGTAATGGTAGCTTAAGAAGGGACGGGCCAGTCCCGAGCCCTCAGGGGCTCCACGCCGCTCCATCATCGTCAGGTAGAAGGGCGGAATCTTAGAGGAAGGGTCCAGCCGCGCCGCCTGCTGCCAGTGGCGCTCAGCCTCCCCATACCGTCCCGTATTCACGCAGGCCACCGCAATATAATGGTAGAGGGACGGGTCCTCCTGTGCGCTGCAGATCCCGCTCTTGGTCAACCGCCGGAACAGCTGGTAAGCGGCCTCATGCTCCCCCAGAATACCCATGGTAGTCGCCAGCTTGAACACATGCTCCTGGTGGTAAGGGCAGGTTTTGCGCAATAAAGCCGCCAGGCGCTCCAGCCGCTCCCGGTCTCCCAGATTTTGATAGAATATGGCCAGATTGCACAAGGCGTGGAGATTACCCTCTTCCTGGTCCAGAACCTGGCCGATGGTCTCCATAGCCTTGGTGAAATGTCCCATATAGTAGTAAGCCAGCGCCAAATTGTTCTTGGCCGCCAGAAACTCGGGATGCTTCTTGATCACACGCTTCAGCAGCTTCACTGCTTCGCCGAATTGCCCCTGCTCCAGCAGACTGCGGGCCTTATCGTGCTCAAACAGCCCCTCGCGGCTCTTAATAAAAGCCGGCTCCGAGGGACGCTCCAGCTCGTAGCTCAGGTACTCCATCATTTCTTCGGATTCCTGTACAAATTGGCCTTCCTCATCATTCTCCAGGTAGTGGATGATGGCTTTTTCCGCCGCCTCGAAATCTTCCATGTTGGCAAAATTATTCGCCATATAGAAGTAGCATTCCGTCATGGTCGGATCGACCTCGTCCACAATCTGCTGCAGAATCTGATTGGACTCGCTATATTTTCCAATCTCGGACAGAATGCCCGCCAGATTGCAGTGATTCACAGGATTCTCCGGCTCGTAATCAACCGCCCGCCGGAAATACTTGATCGCCTTATCATACCGGTAACGGTCCAGAGAGCGGACCGCTCTTTCGAAAAAGAACGTGGCATCCATATGCAGTGGGATGATCTTCTGGTTTCCTGGAGCCGCCACACACTTTTTCTTGCCCATTATAAGGCACCTCCGGATCTCGCAATTCAATACGGGAATAAGCCCGTTAAAATCAAGTATAGCCAAGTGCCATTTGGAAGTAAAGGCGAGTCTGCACAGGAGGATTCAGGAAAAACCTTTCCATATCCGGCCCATTTCAGAGTCCGCCAAAAAAAGCGCCCCGGGCTGAAACCGCCGCAAGACGCTTCACTAATTTTACCTTACACCCCGCCATATTTGAAAAGAGAGCTGATAGAGCCGCCGCTGGTATTAATCCGGATGGCATTGGAGAGAAGCCCCGCCACGGACAACACATGGAAGCGGGAGGAATGCTCCTCAGGAATGGCAATGGAGTCCGTAATCACTACCTCCATAATATTGGGATGATCCAGACGCTCCAAGGCCGGCGGCGAGAACACAGGATGGGTGGCGCAAATCAGCACATCATTGGCTCCCCGTTCCTTCAGCCCCTCCACCACATTCACAATGGTTGTCCCCGTATCAATCAAGTCCTCAATAATAATGGGCGTGCGCCCCTCCACCTCGCCGATGACGTGGGTAATCACCGATTTGTTATGCTCCGGACGTTTCTTGATCATAATAGCAAACGGGGCATTCATTATATTCGCCAGATTCTCCGCTGTCGTAGCCCGTCCCGCATCAGGGGAAACCACGATGGGATTCACGATATTCTTCTTGCGGATGTAGTCGCTGATCAGATCCAATGCCGTCAGATGGTCCACCGGAATGTTGAAAAAGCCCTGGATTGCCGGCGCATGAAGGTCGATAGTAATGACTCTGTCGGCACCTGCCGTAGTCAGTACATCCGCCACCATTTTGGCCGAAATGGGCTCACGCGGTGCTGCTTTGCGTTCCTGCCTTGAGTAACCATAGTACGGAATCACCAGGTTGATAGTCCTTGCCGAAGCACGTTTGGCGGCATCCATCATAACCAGAAGCTCGACAAAGTGTTCGTTGATGGGCCGGGAAAAGGTTTGGACCAGGAACACATCACAATTCCGGATGGTTTCCTCGTACAAGCAATAATGCTCCCCGCTTTTGAAGCGGGACAGCTTGACCCGTCCGAGCGGACGACCCAGCTCTCCACAGATCTTCGCCGCCAATTGCGGATTCGAAGAACCGGAGAAAATTTTCACGTTTTCGGAAATCATGGTTACCCTCCTGAGCTTTTTTGCCGAAGCGGCATGGACCTTCCCGGGTGGAACGGCCACCTCTATTATACATCCTTGAGAATGCTTTTGTTAGTCTCAAAAATGAATGTTTCCCTATCTATTCTTACGGATTTACGCAATCAGTTTGGTAAAGAATATATAACTTTGTTCGGAAATTGAACAAACTAACACCAATTTTTATAGTCTGCTTGCATTATAATAAGGTAGAAATCATGAACCCGCCTTCCCCCAGGGTGTGTCTGATAACTCCGAGGGGAGCAGATTTTGGCGAATTTTCGTTCATGGCAAGGAACTTTCGTGAAGGCGTACCGGGGGTACGTCAAGCGGAAGTGACGAAGCCAGGGGCGAAAAGGCGGTAAAAGATGCCCTCAAGCGGGTTTTCAGACACGCCCCGGAAGGCTTGTGCAGGGAGGATAAAGTGATGTCAACTTACCATAATCCGATTTTGCCGGGTTTTTACCCGGACCCGTCCGTATGCAGGGTGGGAGAAGACTACTACCTGGTGACCTCAAGCTTTGAATATTTCCCGGGCGTTCCTGTGTTCCACAGCCGGGATCTGGTTCATTGGCGGCAGCTCGGGCATGTGCTGGACCGCCCCTCCCAGCTCAATATGGACGGAATTCTGCCCTCCAAAGCGATCTGGGCGCCGACCATCCGCTACCATCAAGGCATCTTCTACATGATCACCACCTTCGTCGATAACAAAGGCGAGCAGCATAATTTTTATGTGACGGCTAAGGACCCGGCAGGCCCCTGGTCCGATCCTGTGTGGCTGGAGGATGCGCCGGGCATTGACCCCTCCCTCTTGTTTGACGATGACGGAAAGGTCTATTATACCGGCAACCGTGTTCCTCCGGAGGGCCAGGTCCATCCCAAGAATATGGACATCTGGATTTCTGAGCTGGATGTGTCCACCGGCAAGCTAATTGGGGAAAAACGGAGCCTCTGGCAGGGTGCACTGAAGGTAGCCCATGCCCAGGAAAGCCCCCATCTCTACAAAATCGGGGACTACTACTACCTGATGATCGCTGAAGGGGGAACCGGCTTCACCCACGCCGTCACCATTGCCCGCAGCGAGCATGTATATGGCCCGTATGAAGGATACAAGGGCAATCCCATCCTGACTCACCGGCATCTGGGCCGGGAGGCTTCTATTGTCAATGTGGGCCATGCCGATATCTTCGATACCCAGGACGGGGATTGGTGGATGGTTTGTCTGGCCTCCCGCCCTTACGGCGGCTACTTCCGCAATCTGGGCCGGGAAACCTTCCTGGTCCCCGTGAAATGGGAGGACGGCTGGCCGGTGGTCAACCCGGGCAAGGGCATCGTGGAAGCTATCATGCCCGCTCCGAATCTGCCTGCCCATCCGTTTCCGGCAGTATCCGGCTTTGACCCCTTCGATGGGGGGCGTTTGGCCGATACCTGGAACTTCCTGCGCACACCCCGGGGCGAATTCTGGAGCCTTTCTGAGCGTCCCGGATTTCTGCGGCTCCGGTTGAAGCCGGAAACCCTGGCGGATTACGCCAATCCCGCCTTTGTCTGCCGCCGGCAGCAGCATATGAGCTTCAGCGCCCGCACTGTAGTGGAATTCACTCCGCAAGCCGAGGGAGAAGCTGCGGGAATGGGATTACTGCAAAACGCCAACTACCAATTCCGGCTGGAATATGGGCTTTCTGATGGAGAACGGGCCCTTCGCCTAATAGAACGCAGAGGCGGCGAGGATAAGCTGCTGGCTTCTGCGGCATTGGATGCGGAGCGCCTTTTCCTGAAGGTGGAGGCCCGCGGGCAAGCATATTCCTTCTCCTTCAGCCTGGACGGAGCAGAGTGGATGACCCTGTTTGCCGATGCGGACGGCACCATCCTGAGCACCGATATGGCAGGCGGCTTTGTAGGGGCCTATCTGGGCCTGTACGCCACCTCCCACGGTGAGACAAGCGGCAATGCCGCCGATTTCGACTGGTTTGAGTATTTGCCAGTATAATACACCTGATACCGCTGATTGTGCAGCGCCTGTATGCCGCATCAGCTTTTCCTAAGGGGGTTTTTCCTTTGAATGAACGAACCTATTCCAATCCCATTCTGCCCGGCTTTCATCCGGACCCGTCCATTGTGCGGGTAGGCGAGGATTATTATTTGGCCAACTCCACCTTCCAGTTCTTCCCCGGCATTGTGCTGTCCCATTCCCGGGATTTGGTCCATTGGCGGTATATCGGGCATGGCCTCACCCGCAGCGGGGACCTGCCTCTTACGGGGCTGCCCGATTCCTTCGGTATTTGGGCTCCGGACATCTCCTATGTGGACGGGATGTTCTATCTGATGGCCACCCTTCGCTTGGCCGGGGCAGGCCGGGCTAATATTGTCGTCCGGTCGGAGCGGCCGGAAGGACCGTATTCCGCTCCGGCTGTGCTGAATCATGAGGGGATCGACCCCTCCCACTTTGTGGATGAGGACGGACGCCGCTACATGGTGTATGGCCGGGGCGGCGCCTGGCTGCTGCCTCTCTCCGCCGACAGCATGGCTCCGGCCGGAGAAGCGGTGAAGCTGTGGGACGGAACCGGCCGGGCCTCTCCTGAGGGTCCGCATCTGCTGCGGAAGGATGGCTGGTACTATCTGATTCTGGCCGAAGGCGGCACAGAATATGGACACTGTATTACTGTAGCCCGCTCCCGGGAGCTGCTGGGGCCGTATGAAGCCTGTCCGGCCAATCCCGTGCACACCCAGACCGATCCCGCAGCCGTAATCCAACGGGCGGGCCACGGCAAGCTGGTGGAGACTCAGCATGGGGAATGGTGGATGGTGCATTTGGGCGGTCGGCCGCTGCCGGGAGGTTTCTGCACCCTGGGCCGGGAGACATTCCTGGAGCCCGTGCAATGGACGGAGAACGGCTGGTTTACCGTCAACGGCGGCCAAGGACCCAGCCTGGTGCAGCGGGCTCCCGCTTTACCGGAGACAGTCTGGGACGCGCCTCCCGTTCGGGATGAGTTCGAGGCCGCGGTCCTTCCCCTACACTGGAGCTTTGCCTGGAATCCCGTGGAGGAAAACTGGTCCCTGACGGAACATCCCGGCTTCCTCCGCATCTACACGGGCGATGCCGATTTGGACTCTACCGGCGCCGGGAATGTGGTTGTGCGCCGGGAGACGGCCCACCGTTATACGGCGGGGCTGAAGCTGGAGTTTACACCTGGGGAACCCGGAGAGCAGGCAGGGCTAACCTGCTATTACGATTCCCGCTGCTTTATTAAGCTGGCGCTGGCGGCAACGGACACGGGTCTGCAGGTTATATTGACAGAGAACCGGGCCCGCAGCCTGCGTGAGCTGGCCCGCCATCCGGTTCCGGCGGGTACCGGAACGGTGTATCTCCAGGTCCGGGTGGACGGGCAGGAACGGACCTTCTTCTATAGCCTGGACGGCATGGATTGGCTGGAGGCCGGAGCCGTGGAGGACGCCCGTTTCCTCAGCGACGAAGGCACCCAGGAGAAAAAAGCCTTCACCGGCGCCATGGTAGGCTTGTTCGCCGTTAACGCCGGCTCAGGCCGCCGCATCCCGGCAGACTTCGACTGGTTCGAATACCGGGCCGGAGAGTAAGAACAGGAGTAATGGGGAGCTGTTTAAACCGGCTCCCTTTTTTTGTTGACTGAACCGGGTGTACCGGAATAGCGGAAGCATTTTTCCGGTATTCCTTCCTTTTTGCGAAAAAACCATTAATAATGGAAGTATTTTTCCGCTATGGAGTGAAAACACCTCAAAAACAAGTCCCTAGAAGAGTGTTAACGGAAATCTATTTCCGCTATATGGCGGTTTTTCATAGGGAATTATAAATAGCGGAAACTAGCTTCCGTTACCCTTTAATAACACGGTCCACGCTGCAGGCGGATGGTTTATGGAAGCCTGGAAACCGGCATAGCCGATTTGAGAGGCCTCCTCCGATTATTCATCGGTCCTCGGTACCCCGCTTAGCAGCGGCAGGAGTGGCTTTTCACCCGCTGTTAATATGGACGCCGCTGCTCTCCTCTTTTTATGAAGATAACAGCCTGGCATATTCTCCTCTGAATTTCCCCATTCAAAAAAAGAGCCGTCCCCCTTTACTGGAAGACGACTCTCACCCATGCTATTTATTGTGTCTGCGATCCAACTCTGCCAACACATCATCCAAGGGCAGCTTCTGCTCCCGCAGGAGCACCAGCAGATGGTAGATCAGGTCGCTTACCTCATACCGCAGCTCCTCGGGGCTGCGGTTTTTGGCGGCAATAATCACCTCAGACGCTTCCTCGCCCACCTTCTTCAGGATCTTGTCCACACCCTTGTCGAACAGGAAAGTGGTATACGCCCCCTCCGGCCGCTCCAGCTCCCGCTGGGCAATTACCGATTCCAGCAAGGCGAGAATGGCAAACCGGTCCTGTGCATCCACTGTCCCGCTCTTCCGCCAGCCCTTGACCGCCTCCCGGTCCACTCCAGTAACATTGCTGCCGAAATACTCTTCCTGGCCCCGGTCGGCGGCAGCCGCTGCCGGCCCGCCCTCCACCGTTTCACTGCCTGCCGGTGACGGTCCGCATGCCCAGGCTGCACCTTCGGCTCTATCCCCAGCAGCGGTCCCATCAGCGTTCCCTGCTCCCGCTCCATCAGCACTCTGCGGAGCAGCGGCACCACTCAGCGGCAGCTCCCGGTAAAAGCAGCTATAGCTGCCTGTATGACAGGCAGGCCCCTGCGGCACCACCTTCAGCAGCAGCGTATCCGCGTCACAGTCATAGGCCAGACTCTTCACCTGCTGCACGTTGCCGGAGGTGGCGCCTTTATGCCACAGCTCCTGCCGGGACCGGCTCCAGAACCAGGCATCGCCGGACTCCACCGTCAGCTTCAGCGCCTCCCGGTTCATATAGGCCACCATCAGCACATCCTTGCTGACGGCATCCTGCACCACCGCCGTCACCAGGCCGTCCGCCGACCAGGGGATCAGCTCCGCCAGCTCCTCTACCGTTGCTGCCAGCTTTTGCTCCGTTTCGCTGCTCATCGCACCTCGACCCCTTTGTCCCGCAAATCCTGCTTCACTTCGTGTATGGTCAATTCCTTATAGTGAAAAATCGTGGCCGCCAGCCCCGCATCCGCCTTAGCCGCCGTGAACACTTCATAGAAATCCTCTTTTTTGCCCGCTCCGCCAGAGGCAATTACAGGAATACCCACCGCCTCGGACACCGCCCTGGTCAGCTTCACGTCAAAGCCGTCCTTCGTGCCATCGGCGTCCATGCTGGTCAGGAGCAGCTCGCCCGCGCCCAGTGTCTCCACCTTCCGGGCCCACTCCAATGCCTTAATGCCGGTAGGTGTACGGCCGCCGTGGATATAAACCTCCCACTCGCCCCACGCCGGGTTAAAACGGGCGTCAATCGCCACCACAATACATTGGGAGCCGAACCGCCGGGCTCCCTCCGAGATCAGCTGCGGATTTTTCACCGCCGCCGTGTTGATCCCCGTCTTGTCCGCACCCGCCCGCAAGAGCCGGGTCATATCCTCCACGCTGGAGATGCCGCCGCCTACGGTGAAGGGAATAGTAATCTCCCCCGCAGTCTGGCGGACCACCTCCACCATGGTGGAGCGCCCTTCTACAGAAGCGGATATATCCAGAAACACCAGCTCGTCGGCGCCCTCACGGTCATAAATAGCCGCCAGCTCCACCGGATCACCAGCATCCCGCAAATTGACGAAATTGACTCCCTTAACCACACGCCCGTCCTTCACGTCCAGGCAGGGTATAATGCGCTTTGCCAGCATCAGCCGTTCCTCCTTTCCTCATGCCGCAACTTGCAGTTGCATACAAGCGCTGCCTTACACAGCCTCTCCTTACGCTAGCCCCAGCCGCCGGTGGGCCTCCGCCAGCTCAATGCTGCCGGTATACAGCGCCTTGCCGATAATCGCTCCGGCTACTCCCTTGTCCGCATGAGCGGCCAACGCCTCCAGATCCTCGTACCGGCTGACACCGCCGGACGCAATCACCGACTGCCCGGATACCTGGGCCAGCCGGACAATGGCCTCCACATTCGGCCCCTGCATCATGCCGTCCCGGGAGATATCCGTAAAAATAAACGTCTTCGCGCCCAGCTCCGCAAGCTGAACCGCCAAATCCTCCGCCTTCACCTCGGAGGTTTCCAGCCAGCCCCGGGTTGCCACATAGCCGTTCCGGGCATCAATGCCGATAGCTACCTGCTCCCCGAACCGCCGGAGCACCTCTTCTACGAACGGGCGGTTCTCAATGGCCGCCGTCCCGATAATCACCCTGGATACGCCCAGCCCCAACAGCCGCTCCACATTCTCCACCGTACGCAGGCCGCCGCCGGTTTGCACCGGAGCCTTCACACTCCGGGCAATATCCCCGATCAGCTGGTGATTCACCGGCTCCCCTGCCTTGGCACCGTCCAGGTCCACCAGATGAATCCACTTGCCTCCCTGCTCCGCCCAGGCCAGCGCCGCCGCCACAGGACTGTCGTTATAGACCGTCTCCTGATTGTAATCCCCTTGAATCAGGCGGACACACTTGCCGCCGCGGATATCGATTGCCGGATATAAGGTAAACACCTTGCCGCACCCCCGCTATTTTTTATCC
>JAQSYT010000488.1 GCA_029256065.1 Paenibacillaceae bacterium | reverse complement strand
GATGGCCGGAAAAGTCCTGCAGACCAGACGGCCGCATGTGGTGACATATTTCCCGGAGGAGGTCCAGGATGAGGTGTTGGGTTATCCGATATTTCTCGTGGAATCGCTGCGCTCCGGCGTGGGGGTTTCGCTGGATTCCGTCCAGGCTGAGCAGAAAAAAGCACATGGTGTGCTGCTGGTAGGGCAGCGGGAGGAACGGATTTTCGGCGAACCGGATATGGAAGAGGTAAAGCGTTCCGCCGCGAGGCTGGCTGTATGGTATGACAGTATTACTACCCCTGCCCAGGAGCCCGAAGCGCAGGAAACGTTCCAGGAGGAGAAGGCCAGCCCGCTGCTGCTCCGGTTGAAGGATTTCCGCAGACAGGGCATTACCTGCCAATTGCTGGATCAGCGGATGACGCGGCTTCCCCTTGAACGCCAGGAACAGATCGCTGCCATTCTGGAGCTGCTGGTGCGTCATAGCATCCAGGCTCATGCCACGGCGGGGATTGTACTGGGGCAGGACGAAGCAGGGAATACCCTGGTTGAATTCGAAAGTGAAGAGGACGGCCTGATATCCCGCGAGCTGCTGGACCCGGTTAAGGAAGAGCTGTTTGCACTCAAATGCGATTTGGAGATTCTGGCGGAAGAAGGCCGCCAAACCGTGCGGTTTACCATACCGACGCGGATACTGCTGGATGAGCAGCACTGGAACTGAATAACGGCAACCCGAGATGGGGAAATTCCTGCGGAGCAAATGAGGGATTTCCCCAATTCTTTTCATGAGCGGCTCCACGGATAATGGAGAGAGGCAGTTGATGTCATGAGGAGGAATGGGAATGAAACCACCCAAAGGGATTTTGCCGCTGCAGACCTTCAGTTTGATCCTGGGATTTGCGGTTTGGGGGATCTTGTCATCGTTAATCGTGTTTATCAAGGACGGAATTGCATTAACACCGGGGCAGCTGTCCCTGGTTACGGCAGTACCTGTTGTGCTCGGCTCGATTCTGCGGATCCCATTCGGCTACTGGACCAACAAATTCGGTGCCCGCAATATGTTCCTGATCAGCTTCATTGTACTGCTGGCCCCGGTATTTTATATCAGCCAGGCCCAAAGCTTCACCGATCTGATTATCGGCGGGTTATTCCTGGGTATATCGGGCGCCACCTTCTCCGTAGGGGTTACCTCTCTGCCGAAGTATTATCCCAAGGATAAACACGGATTCGTTAACGGCATTTACGGGCTGGGAAATTTGGGCTCGGCACTAAGCACCTTTTTCGCTCCGGTGCTGGCCACGCAGATCGGATGGCGCTCCACGGTTCAAGTGTATTTGCTTCTGCTGGCAGCCTTCGCTCTTGCCAACTTCCTTATCGGGGACCGAAAGGAATCGAAGCTCAATGTCCGGCTGATGGAGCAAATCAAAGGCATCTACCGCAATGAAAAGCTATGGCTGATCTGCTTTTTCTATTTTATTACCTTCGGCTCCTTCGTTGCATTTACTGTATTTCTGCCCAACCATCTGGTGAATACCTTCGGGATCAGCAAGGTGGATGCGGGTCTGCGGACTGCCGGATTCGTTACGCTGGCCACCTTCATGCGGCCAACGGGCGGATGGCTCGGGGACCGGCTTAATCCCTTCAAAATTTTGGTGGTTGTATTTAGCGGTTTAACCCTAGGCGGCATTCTGCTGGCATTTTCACCGTCGATTCCGCTTTTTACTGTGGGCTGCCTGTTGATCGGGCTTTGCGCCGGGCTGGGTAACGGTACGATCTTCAAATTGGTTCCGCTTTACTTTACGAAGCAATCCGGGATTGCCAACGGTTTGATCTCTGCCATAGGCGGGTTGGGCGGTTTTTTCCCGCCGCTGATGCTGGCTTCCCTGAAGGCCATAACCGGACATTATGCGATCGGATTCATGGCGTTAGGAATGGTTGCCTTGTGCAGCGTTCTGCTTGCGCTCTACATGTACTGGCAGGATCGGGTGAAGCTGGCGGAGCAAATGATACAGAGCACCTCTCAGGCGGTGTTGGTCACCAATCCCAAAGGGCTGATTCTAACCGTCAATCCGGCATTCACAGCCATCACAGGCTACACCAAGGAAGCGGCTATCGGGCAAAAGCCGGGTTTTCTGAAGTCAGGGCTGCATGATAAGAAGTTCTATGAATCCATGTGGAAGCAACTGGCTGAGGAACAGGCATGGTCGGGCAGCATCTGGAACAAAAAACGGAACGGTGAGGTATATCTGCAGCATATCACCATTAACGCCATCCAAAATGACGTTGGAGAAACGGCCTATTATGTAGGCGTTTTCAACGAGATTAATACCGGAGAACAGGCATCCACCGCCGCTGCTCCGAAAATAACAAGGTCCATGCCACAGGCCGGATTTGCGATGGAAGCTCCGAAGCCGGCAAGGCCGATATGAGTTCTTCACCCACCTATTATTTCCCCGCAAGACAACTTATATAGTTTTTCGCGAAATCGGGGAATTCCTCCTGTGGAATGGGGGAGTTCCCCTCTCTTATCCCCACGCTCCAGCATCTACAATAGAAGTATCATAAGGTGCAAGGAGCTGGAACGATGAATAAGTTCAATCCTCTAATCCAAAAGCTGAAGTTTTTCCAAAAGCGTGAAACCAATGCGGAAGGGTGGAGTGAAGAATCCACCGCCGACCGCTCCTGGGAGAACATGTACCGGAACCGCTGGCAGCATGACAA
>JAQSYT010000140.1 GCA_029256065.1 Paenibacillaceae bacterium | reverse complement strand
AGCCCCGATGTTCTGGTGGATTTCACCATTCCCCAATCTGCTGTCATCAATACCAGTGTGGCCATCCGCTGCGGCGTACGGCCGGTTGTCGGCACCACCGGCTTTACGCCGGAGGATATTGCCGAATTGGACAAGCAGTGCCGGGAGCAGGGGATCGGCGGGCTCATTGCCCCTAATTTTTCCATTGGGGCCATTCTCATGATGAAGTTTGCCGCCCAGGCTGCCAAGTATATGCCCCATGTGGAAATTATTGAATTTCATGGGGACCAGAAGCTGGATGCGCCGTCCGGTACAGCCATTAAAACAGCTGAACTGATTGCCGAAAACCGCAAAGAGCTGCGCCAGGGCAATCCGGAGGAAGAGGAAACTATTGAAGGAAGCCGCGGAGGGTACTACAATGGGTTTAGAATCCACAGTGTCCGTCTTCCGGGAGTGTTCGCACAGCAGGAGGTTGTGTTCGGAGGTTATGGCCAGACGCTGAAAATCCGCCACGATTCCTTCGAGCGTGCCGGCTACATGCCCGGCGTGAACCTGGCGGTCAAGAAGGTGCTGGAAGCCACGGGAATGGTATACGGATTCGAACATTTTATTGACTGATACAGGGTTTCACAAAAAAAGAGAGAGAATGAAGCGAGCCGAAGGCTCAATACGTTCCTTCGAATGACAAGAAGGGGAGAGAGTACCGATGCCCATGAAGATAGCATTGATTGCCCACGACCGGAAAAAAGAAGAAATGGTCAATTTTGTGGTGGCCTTCGAGCATGTGTTTTGCGACGGCCATGAGCTGTATGCCACCGGCACCACCGGCCAGCGCATTATGGAAGCAACCAGCCTGACTGTTAAACGCTTTATGTCCGGCCCTCTCGGCGGCGACCAGCAGATCGGTGCTTTGGTTGCCCAGAATGAGATGGATCTGGTCATATTCCTGCGGGACCCGCTGATGGCCCAGCCTCATGAGCCTGACATCACGGCGCTCTTGCGTCTGTGCGATGTCCAGGGCATTCCCGTCGCCACCAACATCGCTACGGCAGAGATTCTCATTAAGGCGCTGGAACGCGGAGATTTCGCATGGCGGGAGCTGGTCCACAAATATAAGCCGGGTGTTGAAGGATGACGGACTCCGGACTTGATATCCTGGTTTTCGGCGCTCATCCGGACGATGCGGAAATCGGCATGGGTGCCACCATCTATAAGCACACCTCTGCAGGGCTGCGGGTAGGCATCTGCGACCTGACACAGGCGGAAATGTCCTCCAACGGGGATGTGGAGACGCGGAGGCAGGAAGCGGAGGAAGCCTCGCGGATTCTTGGCCTTGCTAAGCGCACTAATTTGGGTCTCCCGGACCGTGGGCTCTATGCAAGCAAGGAGCATATCGACGCCATCACCCTGGAAATCCGCAAGCACCGGCCACGGATTGTCATGGCCCCCTATTGGCAGGACCGTCATCCCGATCATGTGGCATGCAGCCATCTGGTCAAGGAGGCGGTTTTTAACGCCAAGCTGCGGCGCTATCTTCCCCAAAGCGAACCTGTTCTGGTGGAGAAGCTCCTGTTTTATTTTATCAATGATGTATACGAAGCAGGCCTGGTTGTGGATGTGGGAGATGTGTATGACCGCAAAACAGCGGCTCTGTCCGCCTACCGGTCCCAATTCACGGCTGCCGGGCCGGAGAACGATTATGTGGCTACTCCGCTGAACCAATCGTATCTGACCCGGGTGGAGCAGAGAGACCGGCTGCTTGGCCAGAAGCTGAGCCTTACATATGCGGAAGGGTTTGTTTCCCTGACGCCTCATGAAGTAAATTTATTTATGTAAAAGTAAGTCCCAGCAAGAGAAAGGGGATTCGGATATGAGCGAAACCTTGCGGATCGGCATTACCTGCTATCCAACGCTGGGCGGTTCCGGCGTGGTTGCCACGGAGCTGGGAAAAATGCTGGCGGAAAAGGGCCACGATGTTCATTTCATCACGCACAGTATCCCGTTTCGTCTTGGCAGATTCGATAAGCATATTTTCTTCCACGAAGTGGAAGTCAGTGACTATTATGTGTTCCGGTATCCTCCATACGATCTGTCGCTGGCCAGCAAGCTGGCGCAGGTTGCGAAGCGGGAGAAGCTGGATTTATTGCATGTGCATTATGCCATACCGCATGCGGTATGTGCGCTGCTCGCCAAACAAATGGTGGGAGATCACCTGAAGGTGGTCACGACTCTTCACGGAACAGATATCACGGTGCTGGCCCAGGATGATTCCCTGTCGGACCTGATCCGGTACGCCATCAATGAGAGCGATGCGGTTACCGCTGTGTCGGAGGATCTGATCCGGGAGACCCGGGAAACTCTCCTGGTAGACCGGCCCATCGATCTAACCTATAATTTCGTGGATAAACGGGTTTATTATCCCCGGGACGTCAGCAAGCTAAGGGCGGAATTTGCCCATGTGGACGAAAAGATACTTATGCATATCAGCAATTTCCGCCCGGTGAAGCGGGTTCTCGATGTGGTGGAGGTATTCGCCAAGGTGAATGAAAGTGTTCCTTCCCGGCTGTTGTTCGTCGGGGAGGGGCCGGATCTGTCCAAGGTGATGGCACGGGTCAATGAGCTGGGTCTTACCGACCGGGTATCCTTCTGCGGCAAGCAGGATGATGTGGCCGAAGTGATCTCCCTGGGAGACCTGATGCTGCTCCCCTCTGAAAAGGAGAGCTTCGGTCTGGTGGCCTTGGAGGCGATGGCCTGCGGAGTGCCGACGATAGGTTCATTGGCAGGCGGTATTCCGGAGCTGGTGAAGGACGGGGAGACAGGTTATTTGTCTCCTGTGGGCGACACGGAGAAGATGGCCAGGGATGCAATCCGCCTCCTGTCGGACAGCGATCTGTACCAGCGGATGGTGGAGGCTTGTCTGTCACGGGCACGCAATGCCTTCTGTAATAACCGGATTACGGCGGATTATGAGGATATCTATTACCGTGTGCTGGGTCGCGCCGCACCGGAGCGTAAGGCCGCCGCCGGCGGCTCCAAATCTAAATTAAGCTGTCTGGGGTAA
The DNA here is from genome assembly GCA_029256065.1 of Paenibacillaceae bacterium. GTDB lineage: Bacteria > Bacillota > Bacilli > Paenibacillales > NBRC-103111 > Paenibacillus_AR. The sequence continues at coordinate 9,565 of JAQSYT010000140.1, read as the reverse complement.
TGCAATGGTGTGGAGCAAAATGGAGGAATTGGGCATCGGCCTGCTGGAGCAATTGGAGCAGGCCGGTTATGAGGCCTACTTTGTAGGCGGCTATGTGCGGGATAAGTACCTGGACAGGCCTGTGAAGGACATTGATATCGCCACCTCGGCCAGACCGGAAGAGGTGGTGAAGCTGTTTTCCCGGACGATTCCCACGGGGTTGAAGCATGGTACGGTGACAGTTTTGGCAGAAGGGGAAACCTTCGAGGTCACCACATTCCGCAAGGAATCGGATTACGGGGATTTTCGCAGGCCGGATGAGGTGGAATTCATTTCGGAGCTGGAGGAGGATCTGCGCCGCCGGGATTTCACCATGAACGCTATGGCCATGGACAGAAACGGTGTAATCCGCGATCCCTTCGGAGGAAAGGCCGATCTGGAGGCGGGGCTGCTCCGCTGTGTTGGTGATCCTGCCGAGCGGTTCCGGGAGGACGCGCTGCGGATGCTGCGCTGCGTCCGCTTTGCTTCTGTATATGGTCTCACTATAGATGAAGCCACCTGGCAGGCAGTGCTGGAACGGCGGGAGCTGCTGCTGCATGTGGCCATGGAGCGCGTCCGGGTGGAGCTGGAGCGGATGATGGCGGGTCCGCATCCTTTGGAGGGCTGGAGCCTGCTTGCCACAAGCGGCTTGCTTGGATTTACGAAGGAAACACTGGACTGGTCCTATTCCGCTGCAGAAGGCTGTGCCCTGCCTGCGGAGCTTGGGGCGTTGGCTCTATTGGACGATGCGGGACAGCGTTGGATTCTGCTCCTGATCATGTCCGGCAGAGAGGCCGGACGGAGCAGGGAGCTGCTGCGGAAGCTGACCTTTTCCCTGAAGGATATGGAGCGTTTTGCCACAGCGGCGGAATTCCATCAATGGGCGGCAGGACTGGACTGGTCGGCGGACATGACCAGGGAGTGCAGCGGGCTGGAGGCTTGCTCTGCTGCTGAATTGTGGCAGCTTGCCGCCCTGCAGACCGGGGTGGAGGCCGCTTGCGACTGGCTTGCGGTGATGCAGGCTATGGAGCAGAAGGGTTATCCCGTTGCAGCAGCCATCAATCTGCCGGTGAGGTTGGGCCGTGAATGGTTGGACGGGCTGCGTATCAAGGAATTGAAGGAGCTGGCCTTAACCGGCGGGGAGCTTATTGCAGCATCAGGCCGGAGCGCCGGGCCTTGGGTAGGCGCAGCCATGTCCAGGCTCCTCCGGCTCGCAGCTGTAGGCAGGGTTGCCAATACAAAGCAGGAATTGCTGAATGAAGCGCTGAGGATGGGGGGTGGCGCATAGAATGAAGCAACGGCTTTTGGAGCTGTTCAGAAATGCAGGAGGCGCTTTTTTGTCCGGGGGAGAAATCAGTAAAGCTCTGGAGGTCAGCCGTACGGCGGTCTGGAAGCATATCCAGGCGTTGAAGGTGGATGGCTTTACCTTTGAGGCTGTGCCGCGGCGTGGCTACAAGCTTTTGTCCCAGCCCGACACTTTCTCGCCCCAGGACTTGCTTCCTCTTCTGCGGACCAGGGTGCTGGGCAGAAGCATCCACTGCTTCGACGAGGTGGATTCTACGCAGAATGTAGCCCAGCGGCTGATCCGGGATGGGGCGCCCGAGGGCACGCTGGTATTGGCCGAACGCCAGACAGCAGGCAGAGGGCGGCTGGGACGTCATTGGCATTCCCCCAAGGGGAAAGGTATTTATATGAGCCTGGTGGTAAAGCCGGCCATTCCCTTACACCTGACGCCGCATCTGACTCTGCTGGCTGCGGTGGCGTTAAACCGGGCTATCCGCAAGGTAGTGCCTGAGGTAGAGCCGGGCATTAAGTGGCCCAATGATCTGCTCATCGGCGGCAAAAAAATCAGCGGCATTCTCCTGGAATCCAGTGCCGAGAATGAGCAGCTTCAGTATATTGTGACGGGTGTAGGCATCAGCTGCAATCTGGAGCGGGAGGATTATCCTGAGGAGCTGGCGGGCAAAGCCACTTCTCTGCTGATTGAATCCGGCAGGCGGGTGGAACGTGCCAAGCTAATCGCCGAATTCCTGGGGCAGCTGGAGGAGCTGTACGGGCTCTATTATGCCCAGGGCTTCAGTCCGATTCAGACGCTCTGGGAAGCCTCAGCCGTAACGCTGGGGCAGACTGTCCGTTCCTCGGACGCTGCCGGCTCCTTCGAAGGAACTGCAATTGGATTGAATGAATGGGGTGGACTGCGCTTGCGGCTGGCCGACGGCAGTGAACGGACTATTTATTCGGCAGATGCCAGAAATCCGTAAATTTGGTATTGTTGAAGGATGAATGGTGAAGGGCTTTTCTGAAAATGATTAGCTTTTTTTCATCATTTGCAGTATGATGCAAGTAAGGCGGTATCTTCAATAGAACCGCACTTTCATGTTATTTAGGGCGGGTCTGAAAACCCGCTTGAGGGAATGCTATACCTTATATCGGATTCTGCTCTGAGCCGTTTGGACCGAGACAGAAGGGATCATAAGACAACCGAAACATGTCTTTTTGTGACCTTATCGGCCTTCCTGCGGCGGGAAGGTTTTTTATTTTCTAAAAATAAGGAGAGATATGCTATGGAGAGCCGTAAGCCGGTCACAATTCCGCAATTCAAAAAAATGAAAAAGGACGGAACGCCTATTGCGTTCCTCACTGCATATGATTATCCCTCTGCCCAATTGGCGGAGGAGGCTGGTGTGGACGGCATCCTCATCGGTGACTCCTTGGGGAATGTTGTATTGGGTTATGATTCCACTATACCCGTGACGCTGGATGATATGATCCACCATACCAAAGCGGTTACCCGCGGCGCCAAGATCCCTTTTGTGATTACGGATATGCCCTTTCTGACCTATCACGGAAGCATCGATGAAACCATGCGCAATGTGGGCCGCGTGATGCGCGAGGGCCTCTGTAAGGGTGTCAAAATGGAAGGCGGGGCTGAAATTGCCGCTACTGTGGAGGCCTGTGTACGGGCGGGAGTTCCGGTTATGGGGCATATCGGTCTGACACCCCAGGCTGTGCACCAGATCGGCGGTTACCGGATTCAAGGCAAGGACTCGGCGGGAGCACAAAAGCTCCTTGAGGATGCGCTGGCTTTGGAAAAGGCAGGCGCCTTCGCCATTGTGCTGGAGCTGGTGACAGAGGAGGTCGCCCGGATGATCACCTCCAGACTGTCTATCCCCACCATCGGTATCGGTGCCGGCGCCGGATGCGACGGTCAAATCCTGGTGTATCACGATATTCTGAACTACGGCTCGGATATCCGGCCCAAGAAGTTCGTCAAAACCTATACGGATATAGGCAGCACCATCCGCCAGGGCATCCGCCAATATGTGGATGAAGTGAAAGCCGGGCAGTTCCCCCGGGATGAGCATGCGTTTAAGGGGAATCAGGAGGCCATCTCTTATTTGTACGGAACAAAGGAATAACGAATTCCCCCAAAAGTGAAGAGATGCTCTGAATCTTATACCGATTACTTTTGGGGGAGCCCCCGAAAAGCCCAGTTCTTAAGTTTGTTCAGAGGGAGAGAGAGATCATGCAAATGCAAATCGCCAGGACTATAGAAGATGCGCGCTTTATGATTATGGAAGCCAAAACCCGGGCGCTCCGGGAAGGGCGCTCCACGGTAACCGGCTTTGTGCCCACGATGGGTTATCTGCATCAGGGACATGCCAGTCTGCTCCGGAAGGCCAAGGAAGAATGCGGCATCCGGGTACTGAGTATTTTTGTGAACCCTATTCAATTCGGGCCTAAGGAGGATCTGTCCCGCTATCCCCGGAATGAAGCAGGGGATCTGAAGCTGGCGGAGGAGAATGGAGTGGATGTGGTCTTCCTGCCGTCTGTGGAGGAGATGTATCCCCGGCCCATTCAAACCAGCATCCAGGTTTCAGGAGTTACGGAAAGACTCTGCGGTGCCTCCCGGCCTGGCCATTTTGACGGAGTGGCCACTGTGGTTGCCAAGCTGTTTAACATTATCCAACCGGATAAAGCATACTTCGGCATGAAGGATGCCCAACAGGTGGCGGTTATCGAGCAGATGGTCTCCGACCTGAGCATTCCGGTGGAAATTATACCTTGCCCCATTGTCCGGGAAGCAGACGGATTGGCATTGAGCTCCCGTAATGTATATCTGAGCGGGGAAGAGCGGCGCCAGGCGCTGATTCTTTCGGAGACCCTGAAGCTTGCGGAAGGCTGGCTTGCCGAATGCCAAGGAGATTTTGCCGCGGTTCAGGATAAAATGGTTGCGCACATCCGGACCATGCCTCTTGCAGATATTGATTATGTGGATTTAATGCTGTACCCCGGCATCCGTCCGGTGTACGGCTTGCCCCGTGAGGAATGGGCAGGCGGCCGGCTGCTTGCCGCATTGGCTGTCCGTTTCGGAGCAACCCGTCTTATTGATAACCGGTTGTTCCAGCTGGCAGACCGGGATTCCGCAATCTTGCGTACCGAGGAACAAAGACAGGCCGGGGTGAACTGAAAGGAGCGGATTTGAATGTTTAGAACAATGATGAAGGCGAAGCTTCATCGAGCAACCGTGACGGAAGCCAACCTGAATTATGTGGGCAGCATTACAATTGATGAGGATTTAATGGATCTGGTGGATCTGCTTCCCAATGAAAAGGTGCAGATTGTCAATAACAACAATGGAGCACGGCTTGAAACCTATACGATTCCCGGCCCCCGCGGGTCCGGTGTGATCTGTCTTAACGGAGCGGCCGCACGGCTGGTCCATCCCGGGGATATTGTCATTATCATCAGCTATGCCATGATGTCTGAAGAAGAGGCGCGTGCCTTGAAGCCCAAGATTGCGGTGCTGGACCACGCCAATAAGCCCGTGAATATGCTGGAATCGGAGCCGCATTCCACCGTCCTTATTTAAACTGACGCCGCTGAACGAACATACACTTTTTAAGCGGTATGAAACCTGCTGCGGTGACAAAGAATGAGGGTACAACAATCTTGAACCCAAGGTGGTGTGCCCATGTTCAAACAGCTGTTTGCTTCCATGAACGGTGCATTGGATGATATTCTGTCGCGTCTGCCTGCGTCCAGCGGCAAAGAACGTAAGGACCTGGAGGACCGGCTGTCCGTGTTAAAGGCAATGAGCGACACCTGCATTGAGGAATGGCTGTTGTTCGAGGAAAAGATGGGACTGCTCTCGGGTGGTGATGCAGCCGGAGCGGAGACGGTTTCACCCAAGGTCCAGCCAACTGGTTCAACGCCCAAGCTGAAAGCCGCAGCAACCGTATCAACCGGTTTTCTGGCTGAGTCTGTTAAACCCAAAGCTGCCACTGGTTCAGCCGGACTCAAAAACAAGTACCATCTGGCCAGCTTTTCCAAGGGACAAGGGTATTATAAGCTTTCTATGTTTAAACAGGCAGTTGAGGAGCTGGAGCGTGTTGTAGGCAAGCAGCCGGATGATTTGCTGGCCCGGATGTATCTGGCCATGGCCTACTTCCATTGCGAGGAATATGCGGAGGCCTACCGCCATTTTCAAATTGTGGTGCCTTTGACCGATGATCTGAAAATGAAGGCCATCTCGTACAATGCCATGGGCTGCATCCAAGCCGAACGGCAGAACCTGGATAAGGCGTTGGAGCTGTTCCGGCTGGCTCATTCCGCAGATCCGGACTCCATTGAGCCTGTCTTGAGCCCGGCCCAATGGGATAAACGGAATTGAAAACATTTGTTCTTCCCAACCCCGAATCCTTTTGGTATGCTAAAAGGACAGGTCTAACATGACAAGAGAGGATTGGACGGGGAGAATGAAATTCGCCGTATTGGATTTTGAAACTACAGGAAACCAGCCTTCCGACGAAATCATTCAAGCCGGACTGGTCATTCTGGAAGACACCGAAATAATTGGCAGATATGCCTCCTTCATAAAGCCGTCGGGACCCATACCCGAATTTATAACCACCTTGACCGGCATTACGGATGAAATGGTAAAGGATGCCCCTTCCGTAGAGGCAGTAATGGCTGAAATGGCTCCTCTTTTGGAGGATGCGGTATTGGTGGGGCATAACGTATCGTTTGATCTCGGCTTTTTGCAGCGGAGTTTGGATATTTCGGGGTATCGTCCCTTTTCCGGAAGGGTTCTCGATACCCTGGATTTTTTGCGTATGCTGTTCCCCATGCTTGGCAGCCTGCAGCTTTCCATGGTTACGCAGACCATGGAGATTCCTCATGAGCGGCCGCATCAGGCCGACTCGGATGCCGAGGCCACGGCTCTTGTGTGGGTAAGGGTGCTGGAGCGGTTTGAGGACCTGGACCTGCTTACGGTTCAACGCCTCTTCTATCTGTTCGAAATGGAAAACACGGATTTGAGCTGGTTGCTTAAGGAAATAAAAGAATTAAAGGAAACGGCTACCCCGCTTGACCCTGATCAGGACAGGTATTTCCGGCAATTTTCCCTGAAGGCCAGGGAGTGGGGCGAGGACAAGAAAACACGAACGGGCAAGGAGTGGCTGGAGAAGCCCTTCGAGGAATTCCATGCCCAGCTGACAGACCGGATGAAGGAGAAATTCCCTGCTTATGAGGAGCGTCCGGCTCAAGCCCAGATGATCCGCGATGTTCAGGGAGCGCTGTCGGACAGCGCGCATTTGCTGATTGAAGCGGGGACGGGGACAGGGAAGTCTCTGGCTTATCTTATCCCTGCTCTTCATTATGGGATCAGCGAGGAGAAGAAAATCGTCGTCAGCACCCACACCATCCAGCTGCAGGAGCAGCTGCGGCAGCGGGACATTCCGCTTTTGCAGGAGCTGTTCCCCTTTGGCTTTGAAGCAGCTGTGCTGAAGGGGCGCAATCATTATCTGTGCCTCCGCAAGTTTGAGGAGAAGGTTAACCAGGCGGACTTCGCCAATGGGCGCGATGACCGGCTGACAGCAGCGCAAATGATCGTGTGGCTCTCCGACACGGAGCGTGGAGACGACGAGGAGCTGTATTTAACCTCGAAAGGCAATGATTTCTGGCAGGATGTCCAAAGTGATGCGGATTCCTGTCTGAACCGCCATTGCCCTTGGTTCAAACGCTGCTTTTATCATCGTGCCAAGCATGAGTCGGGCCAGGCGGATGTTATTATCGTCAACCATTCCCTGCTGTTTACAGACATTAAGGCGGAAAACCGGCTTCTTCCCGCCTATTCCCAGTTGGTTGTGGACGAGGCCCACCATTTCGAGGAGGTGGCGGCTAAGCATCTGGGGCTGGAGCTGCATTATCTGAGCTTTGTGCACACGTTGACATGGCTGTATAAGGATTCACGCTCCGGACTGCTGCCGTTGGTTTCCCTGCGGATTCAGGAGAATGCTTCAGGCGATAAGGCCTCCAAGTGGCTGCGGGCTATCGTTGACGTAGAGGAAAAGCTGGTGGAGGCCAAGGAGCAGTGGGACGAGCTGTCCCAGCTGCTTTATGATTTTGCGGGAATGTCGGCGAGTGCCTCCGACCCTGCATCGGCTGAAGCCGGCCAGCTGGTGATCCGGGTAAAGCCTTCGATGCTGCCCCCCAGCTGGGAAACTCTCCGCAAGATGGAGGAAAACATTTATGTGGGCTTGGGCGAAGCCTCCCGGCAGCTGGACAGGCTCTTAAATGACTGGAAGGATGTCCAGGATGACCTGGGAATCCAGACGTTGGTTACGGATTTGAACGGGGCAGGCAAGGATCTGGACCGGCACCGGGATACCCTGCACAGGTTCATGCATATGCCTGAGCAGGATGATGTGTATTGGATGGAAGCCAGCAGCCAGTTCAAAAACAAGTCCCTTCAATTGGTAAGTGTTCCCGCAGATGTAAGCGCCATCCTTCGACAGTTCTTTTTTGACGCAAAAGATAGTATAATATTGACATCTGCCACCTTGTCCGTGGACAAGAAGTTTCATTATATCTGCGAACAGCTGGGGCTTATGGAGAACAGCCCGTCCGGCAAAGTGCGGACGGTGATTCTGCCATCCCCCTTTCAATACAGGGAGCAGGCGCTGGTAGCCGTGCCCCGCGATTTTCCCAATATTAAAGGCAGCGCAGCCGAAGCGTATTATATCGAGAAGCTCACGGAATCCCTGCGGGATGTGGCAGTGGCCACCAAGGGAAGAATGCTCGTGCTGTTCACCTCGTACCGGATGCTGAAGGCCGTCCACCAGAGGCTGAAGGAGGAGCTGTCCCCCCATGGGATTCAAGTGCTGGGCCAGGGAATGGACGGGGCCAACCGCAGCAAGCTGACGCGTATGTTTAAGGACAGCGCAGCCAGTGTTCTGCTGGGCACCAGCTCCTTCTGGGAGGGTGTGGATATCCCTGGCGACGCCTTAAGCTGCCTGGCCATTGTCAGACTGCCTTTCCAGCCGCCTAACCACCCGCTAGTGGAGGCCAAGTGCGAGCTTTATAAGGAAAAAGGACAGAACCCCTTTATCAAATATTCTGTACCCCAGGCAGTCATCCGCTTCAAGCAGGGCTTCGGCCGGCTGGTGCGGACTGCCACGGATAAAGGGACGGTTATTGTTTATGATACCCGGGTGATTGATACGGCATACGGCAAGCATTTTCTTTATTCCCTGCCCGGGCCGAAGATTGAGCATATGACGACTTCGCAATTGGTGCCGAGAATCATGGAATGGATGAGGAGTGAGGAAGGTTGAAGACGGAGAAGATTTCGGAGGCCGTCGTGCGGAGGCTTCCGGTATATCTGAGGTTTCTGAATGAATTGAACATGAAGAACGTTCAGACGGTTTCTTCCCAGGACCTGGGAAACAAGCTGGATCTGAACCCTGCCCAAATCCGCAAGGACTTGGCGTATTTCGGAGAGTTCGGCAAGAAGGGCATCGGGTATGATGTCAATTACCTGATCGAGAAGATCCGGCAGATTCTGAAGCTGAACCAAGACATTGCCGTAGCACTGGTAGGAGCGGGAAACCTGGGACGGGCGCTGTGCAACTACAATGTCTATCTGAAGGATAATATGAAGATTACGGCAATCTTCGATGACAGTGCGGATAAGGTGGGCACCAACATTAATAATCTGGTTGTCCATCCTATGAAGGAGCTGGTGGGCATTATCCGCGAGGAGGCGATCCGAATCGGAATTATTACAGTTCCGGCTTCGGAAGCCCAATCGGTGGCCGATGAGTTTGTCCGCGGCGGGGTGGAGGCTATTCTGAATTTCGCCCCGGTAATTATTAAGGTACCCATGCAAATCAGGGTGCATAATGCGGACTTTACTACGGATCTGCAAAGCTTGGCTTATTATTTGGATGAATAGAAGAGGTAGACCGGCCTGCGCTGTTGCGGGGCCGGTTTTTTTGTAAGAAAAAAAGCCGCCCGCCTGTTAGCGGACAGCCTTCCGGCGCGGCTACACAGCCGCCCGTGATTTACGCGTACTTCAGAACAATACCGTCCAGGATGTCGGCTACGTTCTCGCAGGCATCGGTGGTCAGTTCAAGCTGCTCGTACATTTCCTTCAGCTTGAAATCGTGGTACGGGTCCTTGGGATTGTGGAAAATGTCCTTGATGCCCTGGCGGAGGAGCTTGTCTCCCTCGTTCTCCATGCTGTTGATCTTCACGGTGAATT
>JAQSYT010000139.1 GCA_029256065.1 Paenibacillaceae bacterium | reverse complement strand
AAGAAAAACGAGAAATTAACTGCATTTTTGCATTTATGAGGAGCGCATCCGTACCTTGGGAGCAAAATTAACTGCACCTTTGCATTTTGCGAAACGGAGAAATGGCAATACGGAGAGCCTTCAGCAAGAAATCCCACCAGACTTCCACATTCTTCTATTTGCTCTTACCGTTAAAATGAAAAAAAGCCGGGGAGGACGCATGCCTCCACCCGGCTTTTTCTATTCCGATGCGCAGTCCCTTAACGGAACTGGGCATTGTGCAGACGGCTGTATATGCCGCCCTGCTCCAGCAGCTCCTCGTGGGTACCGGCTTCAGCGATGCCCTCCTCCGTTACCACCACAATCCGGTCTGCGCCCTTGATGGTGGCCAACCGGTGCGCAATCACCAGGGTGGTCCGGCCCTGTGACAGCTCCGCAAGGGATTGCTGGATAGCCGCTTCGGTTTCCGTATCCAACGCGGAAGTCGCCTCATCCAGGATCAGAATCGGCGGGTTCTTCAGGAACATCCGGGCGATGGCCAAACGCTGCTTTTGCCCGCCGGACAGCTTCACGCCCCGTTCGCCGATGACCGTCTCCAGCCCCTCCGGCTGGGACTCGATCAGCTCCTCCAGCTTGGCCCGGCGGGCTGCCTCCCGGATATCCGCCTCAGAGGCATCCAGGCGTCCATAGGCAATATTCTCCCGGATGGTACCGGAGAAGAGGAACACGTCCTGCTGGACAATACCGATCTGCCTGCGCAGAGAATTCAGCGTGAAGGAACGGATGTCCCCGCCATCCACTGTAATACGGCCTTCCTGCGCCTCATAAAACCGAGGCAGCAGGCTGCAAAGTGTGGTTTTCCCCGCTCCCGAAGGTCCCACAAAAGCAATGGTCTCTCCAGCTTGAATGGTCAGATCCACACTTTTCAGGATTGGCCGTTCGGGGTCATAACCGAAGGTAATCCCCTCGAAGCGGATATCTCCCCGGAGAGCTTCTACCTCCCGGGCATCAGGACGGTCCGCCACATCTGGCTCCGTCTCCAGAATTTCCATGTATCGTTTAAACCCGGCAATGCCCTTCGGATAACTCTCGATAATGGTGTTAATCTTCTGAATTGGCCCCAGGAACACATTGGTTAAAAGAATAAACGCCAGGAACTCCCCGTAGCTGATCTCCTTGTGGAGCACAAACCAGGTTCCGCACAAAAGAACGAACACGGTGACCATCCGCATGAGGATATAGCTGATGGAGGTGTTCCAGGCCATGATTTTGTAGGAGGTCAGCTTCGTTTTCCGGAAGCGGCCGTTGTTAACGGCGAACAGCTTCTTTTCGTGGGCTTCATTAGCAAATGCCTGCACCACACGGATGCCGCCGATGCTATCCTCCACACGGGAGTTCACTTCCGCCAGCTCCGACATCATGCTGCGGAAGGCGCCCATCATTTTCTTGTTAAAGTACAGCGTAAAGCTGAGCAGAAACGGCACCACCACGAAGGTCAACAGCGCCAGCTTCCAGTTGATCCCGAGCATCAGGAAAAATGCACCGATCAGCGTCATCACCGCAATAAACAAATCCTCCGGCCCGTGGTGGGCCATTTCGCCGATTTCCAGCAGGTCATTGGCAATCCGGGACATGAGGTTGCCTGTTTTGGTGTTGTCGAAATAGCGGAAGGATAGCTTCTGCAGATGGTCGAACATCTTTTTGCGCATATCTGTTTCAATGTTGATGCCCAGCTTATGCCCCCAATAGGTAACAATGAAATGCAGCACCATATTGACCAGATAGATAGTCAGAAGACCCACACAGGCCAAGACGATCCATCTCCAGTTTTCGCTAGGCAGAAGCTTGTCCACCACCTGGTTAACCGCCAGGGGAAACACCAGCTCCAGCAAGGCCACTACAACCGCACAGGAGAAGTCGAGGATAAACAGCCGTTTGTATGGACGGTAGTAGGCAAAAAATTGACGCAGCAAAATATTCCCTCCTAAAAACTTTGCCGTGAGGCAAAGCTTACTTCGCAGCTCCAAAATCCACATAGTAAATCTAACGGCGGTCAAAGCCGCTATTTGCCCCAAAAACACCCTCTAGAAATTCTAACGGCGGCCAGCGCCGCTATTTCGGGCAAAACGCCGCGCAAACCCCCGTTTCAGAGGAAATAGCGGCGTCTGCTTCCGTTAAAATTCCCAACCCCCGCTTTTCCGCTCAATAACAGCTCCAGCTTCCGTTAGAACCGGAACACACCGCTATAGGGAAGAAGCAGAGTTAGTTTGGGGGCAGCGTGCATCGGCCACAGGTTGTCCATATCTAATGGCTCAGCCCTTGGCCTTGGCCAGCAGATACAAGAAATAAGGCGCGCCGATCACCGCCACCACAATCCCCGCAGGCACCTCCGACGGCTGCAAAATCACGCGGCCCAGCGTATCTGCCGTAAGCAGCAGCAGCGCGCCCGACAGTGCGGCCGCGGGAATCAGCTGCTGATGGCGCGGCCCCACAAGAGAGCGGGCCAGATGGGGGCAGATCAGCCCGACAAAGCTGATGCCTCCCGAAACCGCTACGCAGGCACCGGCAATGCCCACTGCTGCCGTCAGCAGCAGTACCCGCTGGCGTCCGGCTGCCACACCTAAGCCGGTTGCCGTGTCATCCCCCAGATTGAGGATGTTCAGGGTGGAGGCTTTGAACAGAACAAACGGCACCAGCACCACCAGCCAAGGAAGCAAAGCGCCCACAAACTTCCAGTTGCTGCCCCAGATGGTTCCAGCCATCCATGTAGCGGCAAACTGGTATTTGGTAGGGTCAATCCGCAAGGTCAGCACAATGATAGCCGCATTCAAGCCGGCGGCTACCGCGATACCCGTCAAAATCAAGCGGGTGGCGGACAGGCCGCGGTTTCTTTTATAGGCCAACAGAAAAATCAGGGCAGCCGCTCCCCCCGCTCCCGCAAAAGCCAGCAACGGCAGAAAGAAGACCGGAGCCGCCGCTGCGGTGGAAAAGAAAGCCACAAACACAAGCACAGCAAGGCTGGCTCCCGCATTCACCCCGACAAGGCCTGGATCGGCCAAAGGATTGCGGAACACCGCATGAAAAATACAGCCGGATACAGCAAGGCCCGCCCCCGCCAGCAAGGCGATAACCATACGGGGCAGCCGGAATTGGAACAGGATCAGAGCTTGCTTTTCCGTGCCCTGACCCAATAAAGTCTTCAGCACATCCAGGGGCGGCATCCGGGTTTGTCCCGCATTCAGGCTGATGGCGAATACCACAAGCACCAGCGCTGCCATAATGCCCATGACTGCCCATGCTCTGCCCCGCCTGCGCCTTTCCCCTTCATACAAGGGGGCCGGCCTGTTTAACACACTCATGCTGCACCCCTCCCGTCTCTACGGGTGAGGTATAAGAAGAAGGGCACACCCAATAAAGCAATAATCGCGCCCACCGGCGTTTCCACCGGAGGATTCACCATCCGCGCAGCCAAATCGGCTACCGTCATCAGCAGGCTGCCCAGCACCGCCGAGCAGGGAATCACCCAACGGTAGTCCACTCCCACCAGCGCCCGGGTCACATGGGGCACCACCAGACCAATGAAGCTCACTGCGCCCGCAACGGATACCGAAGCGCCAGCCAGCACCAGCACGATAACAGCCGCCGCTGCTTTCACCAGCAGAGTCCGCTGACCCAGGCCCGTGGCTACATCGTCGCCCAGGCTCAGCAGGGTGATGGATTTGGAAAGCAGAAGAGCCCCCAGCAAGGCGCCCGCCATCCAGGGCAGCATGGTTTCCACCTGCAGCCACTTGATGCCGGCAACCCCGCCTGCGAACCAAAAGGCCAAATCCTGGCCGACCCGGTAGTACAGGGCAATGCCCTGGCTTAATGCGGCCAGCAGAGCGCTGACAGCAGCTCCAGCCAGCACCAGCCGGATTGGCGTCATGCCTCCCCGCCCGGCTGAGCTTAGCCCAAAGACCGTGCCTGCGCCCAGCCCCGCTCCCATAAAAGCATACAGGATCATGTACATAAAAGGAAGTCCCGGAAACATCGCCATGCATATTGCCATAGCCAATCCCGCACCTGCATTCAACCCCAAAAGCCCCGAGTCCGCCATAGGGTTGCGGGTGACCCCCTGCATAATCGCACCCGCCACGGCCAGGGATGCCCCTACCAGCGCCGCACCCAGCACCCGGGGAAGCCGGATTTCATGGATAATCTTATGCTGGGATAAATCCGGATTGTAGTGCAATACTGCTTCCCATACTGTGCGCCAGGCAATATCCGCCACGCCGAAGGAGATGGAGGCTCCCATTCCTAACAGCAGGACGGCCACTCCTCCCGTTAATATTAAGGAAGCGGCCCAGGGCCTTGACCGCAAGGCGGAGGATGCGCTTGCCGGATCATGGGCCGTATTTCTTGCCACTGACATACTGGTCTTCCTTTCCATCAATTAATAATGAATATCGTTATCATTATAATGGAAGGTGGTCAGAACACCAAGCGCATTTTTTTCTCCGCACAAAAACGCCGCCTGTCTCCATTAAGGAAACAAGCGGCGCAGCAAATTCTTCATTTATTATTGCAAACTCCACAACGGCTTAAGCCGTAACCTCCTCTTCAGCCTCAACAGAAGGCTGCGGTACTGCCACATTCAGTATGGTGATGACCACCTCTTCAGGCGGCAGCAATGTCTTGATGCCGTCCGGCAGCGCAATATCCTCCACTAATAAAGCCCGTCCTTGGCGCAACGGCTCCGGGTCCACCTGCAGCACCGGGGGAATCTGATCCGGCAGACAGTGGATTTCCAGCTCGTAATGGAGGAACTGAACCTCCAGCTCCTTGTCCTCGGGGGTTACCATAAGCTCCAGCGGTACACTCACCCGGATCGGCTCATTTCGCGTCACCTGGTGGAAGGCCAGGGATAGGATCCTGCGGCTGAAGCTGTCCCGCTGGATTTCCCGGATGACGGCGGTATCCTTGAATTCGCCTGTAACCTCCAGTTCAATCAGCGAATTGGGACGGGTGCTCAAAATCTGCTGTACTTCTTTTTCATTAACCGTAATCGGGGTGCCGGAAAATTTCTTGCCGTACACTACAGCGGGAACGCGGCCCGCCTTGCGCAATTCGGTTTTGGCCGATTTGCTGAACGTGCTGCGCAGTTCTGCCTGAAGCTTGACGAACATAAACTTGTCCTCCCGTCATACATAATTCGGCGACCTCTTTTCCGTATCTCTCATAAACTTGGAAAAGTGCACCTGTTTCTATTATAACACCAAGACGGAATTCAGAATCTCCGGTGAACCGGAACCATGGGCAGATGCCCGGGAATGGGGCGGCTCTTGTTCCATTAACCGGACTCACCGGCTATATTTGCCGGATTTCCTGCTGCTTGCACCCGAATCCTTCCTTTTTGCAAAAAATATCCCCCCTTCAATTTTGGCTCTGCCAAAATTCGAAGCATTCATCCCTCATCCGGCCTGCGGCTTGGACCAAGGGATGAATGTGTATGATTGAATCCGCTCTCCAAACCCGGTATGATTAGGTAAAACCACTAACGAGGTAACGCGCATGCAAAGCAACAGGTCCTCCTGGAGCAAAGTCCGGATAACGGGCACATTAGCTCTGGCAGCCATACTGGGATTTTTGCTGTTTTACCCTCTTCCTTATTTCGTGAAAACGCCGGGATCGGCAGAGGCGGTGAAGACCAGGGTTAGTGTGGAGGGTTCGGCTTGGCAGGAAAAAGGGGATTTTCTGTTTACCACCGTGCTCCAGCATATTAAACCCAGCATTCTTGAATATGCGTTTGTCAGGGTGAAGGAGAAATATACGGAAACCGTTCCGGTAGAGCAGGCAATCGGGAACGTCTCCGATGTTGATGCGTATAACCAACTGACAGAATGGATGCGTGTGGATTCGGAAGCCAGCGCGGTTATGGCGGCTTACGATTTTTTGAACAAACCCCTGCAGGTGGAGGAAACCGGAGTCATCATCCGCTCCTTCCTGAAGGATACCCTGGCCTCACGCAAGCTGCATGAAGGAGACATCGTTAACGGCATCGACGGCAAGACCATCCGCAACTCCGAGGAGCTGGCCCTTCAATTGAAGAACCGGAAGCCCGGCGATATGGTGAAGGTGCAGGTGAAGCGGGGCAAGAAAACCTTGGAGGAGACAGTGGCGCTGGTGAAGCTGGATGACGCCGGCGGAGCCTCCCGGGCAGGCATCGGCTTTTATTTCTCACCGGTAAGGAAGGCGCTTCCCGACATTCCCGTCAGCTTCAAGCTGGATGATATCGGCGGGCCCTCCGCCGGACTGATGCTGACGCTGGACATCGTGTCCAAGCTGGAACAGAAGGATTACACCCGGGGACTCAAGATTGCCGGAACGGGCACAATTGATGCCAAGGGCAATGTAGGGCAGATCGGAGGCATCCGCTACAAGCTGGTAGCGGCAAGCCGGGAAGGAGCCGCATATTTCCTCTGTCCCAAGGATGTGCTGGAAACCGACGGCAACCAGAAGGAGGCCGAAGCTTTCCTTAAAGATTATTCCACCAGTATGAAGCTGGTCCCCGTAGCCACGCTGAAAGAAGCCGCAGCCTTCCTTGCGGGACTGCCGGACCAAGGTTAATTTACAACTCAGGAGGCTTTTAAGAGTATGATAGACAAAAAGAGCGCTTACGAATTGCTTGGCCTGGATGAAAACGCTCCAGATGAAGAGGTAGAAAAACGGTATACGGTGCTCCTGCTCCGCAGCAAAAAACGGGCGGATGAGGAAGACCCGGGCTCTCCCTCCATGGAGGAAATCACCAAGGCATATAACTTCATTAAAGGCATCGCCATTGAGGAAGAGATCCGCAAGAAGGAACCCAAGAATAAAACCTTCGGAAAAATCGAGTATGTGTATGAATATTACCGGTGGCATATTATCGGAACCATCGCCGCGGTGCTCATCATATTCTTTACCGCCTCCAGTATTATTGAAAACCGCAGCGAGGAAAAGCGGATTGAACGGGCGGATTTGAAGGTGACTTTTTTCACGGACTATCAAATTCAAGGAGATTTGGACAGCTTCGAGGTAAAGACTCTGGAGCAGATGACCGACTGGAAGGATATTCATATTATCAATCAATATTCACCAACCGATCCCAAGGATGAGTACGGCATGGCGATGCTGCAAAAAGCGATTATCTCCATGGCCGCCGATAAAGCGGATATCTACATTATGGACAAGACCAACTATGCCAAATTCAGCAAACAAGGCGCTTTCCTGCGGCTGGATGACATCCCGGCCCTTGCTTCTGTTCCTCAGGACAAACGGCGAACCGCCGAGACGGACACGGGCGAGACCGTTTGGTCCGGCATCAATGTGACAAACCACCCCGCTATCAAGGAGCTGAAGCTGCCGGACGTGGAAAAAATCGCTCTTATCCGGGTGAATGCCAATAAGAAGGATAATGCAGTCAAGGCATTGGAATGGCTGTCCCAATAAGCATGGAGAGCAATAGCAAGACACGCCACCCTTTACGGGTGGTTTTTTTACGAGGAAGCAGCGGTCCGCATTTCATTCGGGGATTGTTTTTAGGCGGGCTTTACCTGAATGGGCGAAAGGTTTCCTGCACAGGCTAATGTGGAGGTGAATGTCTTGCGCCAAGTCCGTTCTATTTCAGCAAACATGTATCACAGCCTGGCAAATGTATTGAGGAGTGCCTTCCCCCTGCTGCTCCTTGCAGCGGCGTCTCTGGTCCTCTTGTGCATTGGGGATGTGTCCGCAGCCCAAGCGGCTCCTGCCCAGGATGCAACCCATATGGATCAGGCCGCGCCCCCTTCTCCCATTGTCGGGGAAGAAGAGCTTTATCTGGCTATCCACAAAAAAAGGCATCAGCTGCATGTCATTATGAACGGCCAGGTGCTGTACGCCTTCCCTGTGGCTACAGGGCGGGGCAATCTCACTCCGGAAGGGGAGTTCCGGATTATTACCAAGGTCCATAAGCCTTATTACATGCGCAAAAAAATAGCCGGCGGCCACCCGGACAATCCGCTGGGCACCCGCTGGATGGGCTTGAGCATCGATGGTGGCTACAAATACGGCATTCACGGCACCAACCGCCCCTGGTCCATCGGCTTATCCGCCAGCTCGGGCTGCATCCGCATGCGCAACAAGGATGTAGAATACCTGTACCGGCATATTCCGCTGAAAACGAAGGTTCTCATCACGGATGACTGAAAGGATTGCACGAATGAAAACGCCATTCCTACAGCGGGTTAAACGCCTTGCCTTTCTGCTTATATCCGCAGCTTGTATGGCATTGACACCTTGTCTGCCTTCTGCCGCGGCGGCAGCTCCCCAGCCCGGCAGCATCGCTGTTCCGGTTCAGCCGGCAGCCTCCGAGAAGTCCTTGGTTCAAAGCGCCGATTTGATTGTGGAGGGGAAACTGGAGGCCGGAGAGCAACGTTATCCCACCGGCCGGGATATCTCCGGCAGGAGGATTGTCCACTACATTCAGCAGATTCGTGTGCAAGCGGTTTGGAAAGGGGCTGCAGCCTCACCGGTGAAGCTGCTCACCTCAGGAGTGGAGCCCTTGCCTGATGCGGACAATCCCTTGAACAAAACCTATACCGGACCACTGGAGTCCGGAGATTACGTCTTCTTCCTGCGGAAAGCCGGAGAAACGGATTATTATACGCTGGCCGGTCTCTGGCAGGGATTATACCCTGTGTTTAACGGCAAATCCGTCTCCTTGCTGGCCAATGGAGGCTTCAATGCCTTCGATCAATTAAGCCTGCCGCAATTCCGCAGCAAGGTGACTGCCCTCTCCACCCCCTGACCGCCTGCTGGTCCGGGGGTCTTTTTTTCTGCTTATCCGCCCGGAAATCTCCGGTTTTTTCATGAAATATACATAGTCGCAAACCTTCGTCCCGGATTGGAGGCGCTATAATGGAATAAGCATTCGATCGATCTTCAGAAGGAGAGCCAACATGTACACGATTCTCGAAAAGCGCAAGCTCAACGACGCCGTGGAGCTGATGGTTGTGCATGCGCCATATGTGGCGCGCAAATGTGAGCCCGGACAATTCGTTATGGTTCGGGTGGAGGAAGGCGGAGAGCGCATTCCTTTGACCATCGCTGATTATGACCGGCAACAGCAATCAGTAACGATTATTTATCAAATAGTCGGCTATTCCACCCGCAGATTGGCAGATAAAGCCCCGGGCGAGAGCATCTCGGATTTTGCCGGACCACTGGGACGCCCTGCGGATATCCATCCAGGCAAAAAGCGGATTATCGGCATTGGCGGAGGCGTGGGTGCAGCCCCCCTGTATCCCCAGCTGCGCAGGTGGAAGGAAACCGGAGCCGACGTGGATGTGATTTTGGGTGGAAGAAGCAAGGAGCTGATTATTCTGGAGAAGGAATTCGAAGCCTTCTGCGGACAAATCTATATGGCGACGAATGACGGCTCCTGCGGCATTCAGGGCTTTGTGACGGATATTCTGAAGCAGCTTATACATAACGGGCAGGTCTATGACGAGGTCATTGCCATCGGTCCTCTGCCCATGATGAAGGCTGTGGTGGACATTACCAAGCCTTTAGGCATTCCCACCGGGGTATCCTTGAACCCGATTATGATTGACGGCACCGGTATGTGCGGCGGCTGTCGGGTCACAGTGGGGAATGAAACCCGGTTTGCCTGTGTGGACGGGCCGGATTTTGACGGGCTGCTGGTGGACTTTGACGAATGCATACGCAGACAGGGCATGTACAAGGAAATGGAAGCCCATGCCTGCCGTATCGGAACAGGAGCGTGACGGAGAATGGCGAGAGCGAATATGAGCCCGGTGAAGGTGTCCATGCCCGAACAGCCGCCCCTGGAGCGGGGGCGCAACTTCCTGGAGGTGGCCCTCGGTTATACGGCTGAGCAAGCCATGGAGGAGGCTACACGCTGCCTGCAATGCAAGAACAAGCCCTGCGTGAATGCTTGTCCGGTTAATGTGCCGATTCCCGAATTTATCGGGGAAATCGCTGCGGGACGTTTCGAAAGCGCCTACCGGATCATCAAGCAGGAGAATAATCTGCCTGCTGTATGCGGCCGGGTTTGCCCGCAGGAATCCCAGTGCGAGGGAAGCTGCATCCGGGGCAAAAAAGCCGAGCCGGTGGGCATCGGCCGCTTGGAGCGGTTTGCTGCGGATTACGGCATGGTAAACATGCTGGCGGAGGAGCCGGCTATGCCGTTAAACGGCAGTAAGGTTGCTGTAGTTGGCGGCGGTCCTGCCGGTCTGACCTGCGCCGGAGATTTGGCGAAGCTGGGTTATGAGGTAACGCTGTTCGAAGCCCTTCATGCCCTGGGCGGGGTGCTGATGTACGGGATTCCCGAATTCCGTCTGCCCAAAGCCTTGGTTGAGGAGGAAATTGAGAAGGTTGTCAGCCTCGGCGTCAAAATCGAGCGTAATGTAGTGGTGGGACGTTCTATCACCGTGGATGAGCTGTTCGAGGAAGGCTTCCAGGCCGTGTTTGTGGGCAGTGGTGCAGGCTTGCCCCGGTTTATGCGCATCGACGGCGAAAACCTGA
The DNA here is from genome assembly GCA_029256065.1 of Paenibacillaceae bacterium. Lineage (GTDB taxonomy): Bacteria > Bacillota > Bacilli > Paenibacillales > NBRC-103111 > Paenibacillus_AR. The sequence goes on along the minus strand of JAQSYT010000139.1, from coordinate 2,088 downwards.
ACGGTGTGTATTCCGCCAATGAGTTTTTGACCCGGGTGAATCTGATGAAGGCCTATGATTTCCCCAACAGTCCGACTCCAGTCCGCGTAGGCAGGAAGGTGGCTGTGGTAGGCGGAGGCAATGTGGCCATGGATGCAGCCCGCACCGCTCTGCGTCTTGGCGCCGAGGAGGTCTCCATTGTTTACCGCAGAGGCATGGAGGAGCTTCCCGCACGCCGGGAAGAAATCCATCATGCCCATGAGGAAGGCATCCACTTCAGGCTTCTGGTCAATCCGGTCCGGATCACTGGAGAAAACGGCTGGGTTACCGGTATGGAATGTGTGGAGATGGAGCTGGGCGAGCCTGATGCCAGCGGCCGCCGCAGCCCTGTGGAGAAGGCGGATAGCCTCTTTGCCATGGAGCTGGATACAGTGATTATTGCCATCGGCCAAAGCCCCAATCCGCTGATCCGTTCCACCACACCCGGTCTCTCCGTGCAGCGCTGGGGCGGGATTATTGTGGAGGAGGCCACCATGGAAACCAGCAAACCCCGGGTATCTGCAGGGGGCGATGTGGTGACAGGAGCGGCAACGGTGATTCTCGCCATGGGCGCAGGCAAAAAAGCCGCCGCGGCCATCCACCAGTCCATACAGGGAGCTTAGGCCGTGTTTGCAAACCCGCTTAAGGGCATCTTTCACCGCCTTTTCGTCCCTTGCTGCGTTACTTTCCCTTGACGTACCCCCGGTACGCCTGCGGAAAAGTGCCTTGCCTGGAACGAAAATTCGCCAAAATCTGCTCCACTCGGAGTTTGCAAACACGCCCTAGTTCTCCTCAACAATAAATTAATAATCTGAATTGATTAAATATTTTTACACGGCCTATCCATTTGTGTTATAGTCTACTCAAAACGATAGCTCATGGAAAGGTCGTGACGCGTAATGATCGTTCTTGATGTGGTTGTGAATGGTGTGCGGATCGACACCGTCAGACCCGCCAATCAGCGTCCCCGGGAAATGTACTGGATGATGGTGGATCTGCTCCAGAACCTCCGTGCCAAGTATGGCGAGAATGTCTCTCTCCATCGCAGGTTCGAATATTTGGGTTGACCCCCCTCCTGATCCTGCAACGCTACCATTGCGTATAAAATAAATGCCAAACAGCCTGCTTGCGGAAAAGAGCCTTTTCCGTAAACAGGCTTTTTATTTTGTTTCAAGATTTAGCGCCGCCGTCTTAACCGCCGGGTCAGAACGGCAAAATAAGCAAATCCGGCCACAAAGCCGCCCAGATGGGCGAAGATATTCACATTGGGAATAATCAGTGAGGTAATCCCACCCATCACCACAATCATAATCACTGTGGTTCGGGTTCCCTCATCCAGCACATGCCGGTGGAACAAGGCCAGATACATATATGCGGCGTAGATTCCGTAAATCGCACCGGATGCGCCTGCGGCAATAAAGGGCGGCTCGGTAAACAGCATGCTGAAGGCGCTGCCCACCAGACCCGAAAGCAGGAAAAAGCCTGCGTAATGGAATTTCCCCAACAGCCGTTCCAGAGGTGGGGCAAATACATATAAGGCAAAGGCGTTAAACAACACATGGGAAAACCCGATATGCAAAAACATGGAGCTGATATATCTCCACCATTCATGGGTTTCGCCGCGGTTGCTGTACATGGCGCCGAAATCCAGGAGCGTCACCACAGACGTGGAGCTGCCTGTTATCTCCATGGCCACAAACAGCACTGCGATAATCGCCAGAATGGCGCTGGTTACCGGATAAAGCTGCAGGTATTGCTTAAATGTCTCTCTACGGAGGAAAATCATCCGTTATTCGTCCCCTTCCTATGGCGTGTCTGAACCTGCTTCTTTCGAAAATTGTAAGACAGGTTCTACATATGCTCCAGAATAATTCCCGCTGTTTCCTCGATGGCCTTGTCCGAAACATTGATGGTGAGGCAGCCCAGCTGCTCCATCAGCGCCTTGGCATAATTCAGCTCGAAGGTAATCCGTTCCATATTGGCATATTTGGCGCCGGCGGTCAGGCCCAAGGCGCGGAGCCGCTCCACGCGGATTTTCAGCATTTTCTCCGGGTCCATGATCAGCCCGGC
>JAQSYT010000138.1 GCA_029256065.1 Paenibacillaceae bacterium | reverse complement strand
CCTTCAACCGTTATGTGAAACGGACGGTAAAACCTGACGGAGTGGACACATCCCTCACCGGAACCTCCTTGGCCGTTGCCAGAATGGTTCCTGCGGAGGACGGCAGCTGGATGCTGGAGCCCGTTCCCTTCGTGGTAACCGGTGGGGAGGTCCACATCTACAGCCGCAGCAACAGCACCTATCTAGTAGTAGAAAATAAGCAGAGCTTCGCTGATTTGAACGGGCATTGGGCGCGGAACAGCGTGGAACGGATGGCAGCGCGAATGATCGCTGACGGTGCTGCACCGGATCAGTTCCAGCCGGACAAGGCCATAACCAGGGCGGAATTGGCCGCGTTTTTGATTCGCGCGTTAGGCTTGTCTACAACTGATGCCGGCCGCGCCGGTGAATTCAACGACGTAAGCGGAACGGACTGGTTCGCAGGAGCCGTTCAATCTGCCGCGGCCATGAAGTTGGTTCAAGGCTATGGTGACGGCAGCTTCCGTCCCGGTGAAGCCGTCACCCGCCAAGAGCTGGCGGTGATGGTCCAACGCGCCGCGGAGCTTGCGGGCACCGCTCCCGCTTCTGCTTCAGGCCTGCAGCATCCGCCTTATAGCGATGGTGCAGCTATCGCCGGATGGGCTAAAACTGCAGTGGACGCACTCACCAGTCAAGGCCTGCTCAGCGGCTTGCCGGACGGCAGCTTCGCTCCCGGCGGCCAAGCCACACGGGCAGAGTGCCTGTACCTTCTCGACAACCTGCTGACGCGCTTGGATTTCTCTAAATAACTGCAGAAACCAATGCGGGGATAACTGCGGAACCAATTTCCATAATATCTGCGAAACCAATTTCCAAAATAACTGCGGAATCAACTGTAAAAAAGTAACAAGCAAAAGACAGGTTTCCGGTACATAAACGGGCCCTGTCTTTTGCTTTGCTGCTAGTTGTCGAGCGCGCGGGCGTACCACCTTTTACTGTTTAGGGGGGATTGGAGGCTTGTTGTGTATTATCCCCTTGGATCAGGAGGCTGTGAAGGAGAATGGCTACGGTGGGCGGATGGACATGGCAGGGAAGGAAGGGGGAGGTGAGTGAGGTGGTTAGGTACCACGGCAGGAGCAGGGGGTGTACAGATGAAGTAGCTTTGGAGAAGAACGAGAAGGGGAATAGGAAAGTGGGACTGTTTAAGCCCAGATACACGCCTGTGGAGTGATTGGGCAGCGGTAGATGGAAAAGTAGGGTAGAAGATGTGATCGAAAGATGCACAGATACACACATACACCTATACACAGATGTACGGATGCAGAGATGCACAGATGCACAGATGATTGAGCTAACGGCGGCTACAGCCGTTATTTCAGTAAAATAGACCCTAATAAAATTCTAACGGCGGCCAGCGCCGTTATTTGGAGAGTTGGGCCACTTTACACCTCGAAATGGGACATATAACGGCTGCTGCTTCCGTTAGAATTTTGGAAACGCCTTTTTAGCCCAAATAGAGGCTTTCACCGCCGTTAGAAAATCGGCCTCCCTTTTTTGGAAGCGCCTAGCGCGCTTCTTCCTTATTTTTGCCCTACTTTGGGGCTCCAATATTGTGAAAAACGCAGGCTGGGAAGAATGGCAATTTCTCAGAACCTGAGCAAAGGGGATAATGCAGCAAAAGAGAGGAGAACCTCACTATCCCAGAGCCCCCAGAGCACCCAGAGCACCCGGAATCGGCGCACCCGGCGCCCTTCCTCTACATGAGCCTTCTCCTTACAACAAAAAAACAGGTCCCGCCACAAGGGGAGACCTGTTTTTCTATAGGAGGGAAGCTTACTTCTTCGCAGCTTCGTAGCGTTTGTTGACTTCAGCCCAGTTGACTACGCTCCAGAAGGCGGAGATGTAATCCGGGCGTTTGTTTTGATACTTCAGGTAGTAAGCATGCTCCCACACGTCCAGACCCAGGACCGGAGTTTCGCCTTCCATCACAGGGGAGTCTTGGTTAGCGGTGCTGTATACCTTCAGCTTGCCGTCCTTGCCGACCACAAGCCATGCCCAGCCGGAGCCAAAGCGGGTTGCGGCAGCAGCTGCGAAGGCTTCCTTGAACTTGGCGAAGCCGCCCAGCTCGGATTCGATAGCCGCACCTACAGCGCCAGTCGGGTCGCCGCCGCCGTTAGGGCCGATCACTTCCCAGAACAGGGAGTGATTGTGGTGGCCGCCGCCGTTGTTGCGGACTGCGGTGCGAATGTCCTCAGGAACAGCGTTCAGATCGGCGATCAGCGCGTCCAGGGATTTGTCGTGAAGCTCAGGATGTTTGTCCAGAGCTGCATTCAGGTTGGTTACATAGGCGTTATGGTGGCGGTCATGATGGATCATCATGGTCGTTTCGTCGATGTGGGGTTCAAGTGCGTTGTTCGCATACGGAAGAGCGGGTAATTGATGTGCCATAGTAATAAATCCTCCTTCAAATTGGGTCAATTTGGTTTTATTTAAATCCGGAACTTCTTTACAAACATTATTATCCACGAATTATGATAATAATGCAACAAAAATGTTTAGAAAGTCCGGATTTTCATCTAATCTTCATTTTAGTCTAATTCAATTCAGGAAATTTATGCGCAGAATCATCAGACACACCTTATTCGTTTACCCAATTTAATGGAGTATGAATCAGCTGAGGTTAAATTTTTTGCCGTTGGTCTTTCGAAGATGATAAGGAAGTAGAAGAATCAGAATTCCCTTGAAGCCTCCCATCTTTACCTATAAATGTATGTAAACGCTTCATATTAAGCGCTTTCAGGAGCATTCGGGAGTAAAATGGCGATTCTTAAAGATTTCATTAATATTTTTCCCGAATTCAGCAGGAATCGGGTTTATTATGTCGAATTTACTAAGTCTGACCTCTAAATTGGTGATAGGAGCGCGATCCAAGCCTATGGTTGTACGTTCATTCCAGTTGTCCGATTATGGTAAAATCACGGATTTGTTGGAGCTTGTGTTGGAGGAGAGCTGTCTTACGGAAACGATGACAGCGTTCGCGCGTCAGTTGAATTGGGACAGCGGGCTGATCATGGTGGCTTCCGAAGAAGATGAAGTCCTTGGTGTGATGATAGGTACCATCCACCGCAATAAGGGGTATTATTACCGGGTTGCGGTTCACCCGGATCATCAGCGGAGAGGAATTGCCCGTTCATTAATGGAGGGCATGAAACAGCGCTTTCAGCATCGGAACATTCTGCATGTGGCTGTTCCGGTGGACGAGTATAACGAGCAGTTGCTTCCGGTTTACGAGAAGCTGGGCTGCGGCGAGGAGGACTTCAATCGCTCCTACGGGAAGCTGAGCATTCTTGCCGGCTGCTAGACGTCTCACTTTTATCTATATTGCCAGAATGAACCTATAGGCATATCTTTCGCGAATCGTTGCATTTGGCGGAAAGATATGCTTTTCTATATATGAAGAGTTGTCTATTTTTCAAATCAGTCTATGTAGAAGACCCGGACAGGAGGTGAACCGGTCATGACGAAGCAGGGCGAATCCTTTACCTTAATCAAAAGCTTCAAACACGACGGGCATTTGCACCGGGTATGGCTGGAAAACTGGGAAATTCCCCAGGAATCTCTGGCTTCCGCCCACCGGGACGGAGCGTTCCGGGTCTTCGTGAATTGCCATACGCGCATCCAGGAATCGGACGGCCGGGAATGGACCAGCCGAATTCCGGGAGTTTCCTTTTTTTTGCCGGGAAAATGGTTTAATATCGTGGCGCTTCTGGAGGATGAGGGGATCCGCTACTATTGCAATGTGGCCTCTCCCTTCTACCAGTCGGGTGAGATTATTACCTATATCGACTATGATCTGGATGTGATTCTCAACCAGAAGGGCGATATCTACGTTCTGGACGAGGATGAGTACAACAAGCACCGGAAGCTCTACCATTACTCCCAGGCAGTGGAGGAGAAGGTGAAGCTGGGTCTGGAGGAGCTTCTGGACCTGGTACGGAGCCGGGGCGAGCCTTTCCGGGACGAGTCGGTGCTGGCTTATTATGAAATGTGGAAAACGATGACCGGCCAGGATGCCAAAGCCTGACGGATCACCCGTCCTTCTTACGCCCGTTTAGAGACTGCGAGCTCATTAGGGCATATCCGGCGGTCGGGCTGCGGGGTGAAAATCACGCGCATGCCTGGAACCGCCGCTTTATTAATAAAGTCGGGAGGAGAACGCTTGGGTAATGTATCGGGCAGCTCCGGAGGCGGCTATGCGGCCGGGTGGAGGAAGCTGAAGGAGGAGCTTCTGGCAGCTTTGCCGGAGCTTGGCATCGACAAGCTGGGCTTTGCTTCAGCAGAGCCCTTCACCGAGCTTAAAGGAAGGCTTCTCCGCCACCGGGAGCTGGGACGGGAATCCGGCTTTGAGGAGCCGGATTTGGATAAACGCACCGAACCGGGGCTGCATCTGCCCGGCGCCCGCTCCATTCTCTCTATCGCGTTGGCGTATCCCTCTAAGCTGCAGGACCCGCCCCGCACCGGGCCGGGGGCACCGCGGGGGATGATGGCGCGCACCGCATGGGGCGAGGATTACCACCGGGTGCTGACGGACCGGCTGAACCGGCTGGCTGCCTTCATCCGGGAGCGTGTCCCTGAAGCAAGGATGGAGATGATGGTGGATACGGGAGCCTTGTCGGACCGTGCGGTGGCGGAGCGGGCCGGAATCGGCTGGGTGGGCAAAAATTGCTCCATCATCACCCCCGAGTTCGGCTCCTGGGTCTATCTCGGGGAAATGATCACGGACCTGCCGTTTCCGCCGGACACACCTCTGGGGGATGGCTGCGGGGATTGCACCCTTTGTTTGGATGCCTGTCCGACGGACGCCTTTGCCGGTCCGCGGCAGCTTAACGCCAAGCGGTGTCTGTCCTTTTGGACTCAAAGCAAGGACATTATCCCGGAGGAATTCCGGGTTCCGTTGGGCAACCGGCTCTATGGCTGTGACACCTGCCAGCAGGTATGCCCCAAGAATAAGGGAAAGAACGCGGTGCATAATGCGGAATTGCAGCCGCTGCCGGAGCAGGCGAAGCCGCTTTTGCTGCCGATCCTATCCATGAGCAATAAGGAGTTTAAAGCAGCCTTCGGCAGCACTGCGGCGGCCTGGCGGGGGAGGAAGCCCATCCAGCGCAATGCGGTGCTGGCCCTGGGGCTGTTCCGGGACCCGGAAACACTTCCGGAGCTCCGCCATATTTTACTGGCTGACCCCCGTCCTGAGCTTCGCGCCGCGGCGGCCTGGAGCATCAGCCGGATGGGAGGCAGCGAGGCGTTGCAGATGCTGGAGGCAGCCCTTGGCGAGGAGCAGGAAGCCTCTGTCCGGGACGAGATCGGGCTCTGTCTGCTTCAGTTGTAAGGCTGGCAGGGAGCAGTACACATTTTTTACATCAGAGACTGCGGCGAAACGGTTATTCATTTCCTCGCAGCTCCTTAGTCAGGAGGGAAATTATGTCTGTAATTTACTACGAGTATCTTCCCAGTCCCATCGGAAGGCTGCTTCTGGCGGCTACGGAGCGCGGGCTCTGCCGGATTGATTTCGATGAGGGGCTGGAAATGGGGGAGGAGCTGGAGTCCTTGGCCGTTTGGGCCGGTAAGCTGTACGGCGTTTCCGCAGCTTCCGTGGAGCTTGTCCGCGGCGGCGGCAGCATTCCCCAGGCGGTGGAGGAGCTGGAGGAATATTTCCGGAGAGAACGTACTGCTTTTTCCGTTCCGCTTGATGTGAAGGGAACTCCATTTCAGGAGCGGGTATGGCAGGCACTTACGGAGATTCCTTACGGAACCGTCTGCTCGTATAAGGATATTGCCGGCCGGATCGGCTCGCCCAAAGCGGTCCGGGCGGTTGGGGGAGCCAATAACCGGAACCCCGTGGCCATCATTGTCCCTTGCCACCGGGTGTTGGGCGCTGCCGGCCATATGGTGGGCTATGGGGGAGGATTGCCCATTAAGGAAGCGCTTCTCCGTCTGGAGGGGGCGGCCGTCCGCTACACCATCCCCCAAGAGGCAAGCCTATGAAGTATGTGCACATTGACACTGTAGAGTCCGGGGATTTTTTGGGACGAACCATCTTTTCCTCCAATGGTGCCGTGCTGCTTTCCGAAGGGGTGCAGCTGACGGTTTATATGATTAATACTTTACGCCGTATTGGCGTGACCATGCTGTACATTAAGGATGAGAATCTTCAGGATGTGGAAATTGATGACGTGGTGTCCGAAGAAAATAAACGGGCCGTCATGCAAAAAATGGGGGAGATGCTCCAATCCGTCCGCTCCGGCAAGGATTTCAACACCCGTGCCGTCAGCATCAGCATCGACAAGCTGCTGGAGGATGTGATGCAGAACCGTGAGGTGCTGCTCCAGCTTGCCGATATCCGCACCCAGGACAATGAGCAGTACGTCCATGCTTTGAATGTCTGTACCATGGCCGCTTTGACGGGCATTAATATGGGGCTGTCCGCGACCCAGGTGAAGGAGCTGGCCACCGGGGCTCTGCTTCATGATGTGGGCAAGGTGGAGCTGCTTACCGACGACGGATCCGAGGATCTGCGGAAGCATCATACCTGGCGTGGCTTTGATCTTCTGAAAAGCAAACGCGAGCTGAGCCTGCTCATTGCCCATGTGGCTTTCCAGCATCATGAGGCGCCGGACGGGACTGGTGTGCCCAGGGGTTTGGAGGACGAGCAGATTCACCTGTATGCCAAGATTGTGGCCGTGGCCAACATCTATGACAACCTCCTGTATAATCCGGCAACCGGAGAGAGGGGCAAGCCCCATCTGGTTATTGAAGAGCTCTCCTCCATGTCCGGCACCAAGCTGGACCGGGAAGTGGTGATCCAATTCCTGCGGACCGTATCCGTATATCCTACCGGTACCAGCGTCCGGATGAGCAACCATGAGGTGGGTGTGGTGGTAGGCCAGCACCGGGGACTGCCGGGGCGTCCTGTTGTCCGTGTCATCAAAAAGGATGACGATGATCTGACGGTAAACGAATTTGATCTGGCGAAATTCACCACGCTTTTTATTGACGCCGTGCTATAATAGACTCGTACCCATTAGTTGAAACGTTTCATTAAAATGGTGTCGGGGGGATTTTACCGTGTATAATTTCCGTGAAATCAGGGAGGCCATCAGCTCGGATAAGTCAGGGTGGACGGCTTCCCGGACTCCTTTCGGAGTGGATTGGAAGGAGAATCTGGGTCAGCTGAAGGCACAGGAGGCTTTTGGCGGTTTTGTGGAGGAAGCGGTTGCAGAAGCTAAGCGGGCGGTAGCAGAGCCTGTTGGCGTGCTGCCGTTTTCTCTTTTTCACATGTACGAAAAGCAGGGGACACGGCTGGAATATGAACGGCCTTACTTTGACCGGCGCCGCAGATTGGCGGGGCTGGTGTTCGCCACCCTGCTGGAGGATACGGATGAGTACCTTCCCGTTTTGGAGGATTTGATCTGGGAAATCTGCAACGAGTTCACCTGGTGCCTGCCGGCCCATCTGGAGTATGGTTTGGAGAAGGTGGCTGCTTTTACCCATGAGCCGGCAGCGGTTATCGACCTGTTCGCGGCGGAAACTGCCCACAGCCTGGCGGAGAGTCTGTATCTTCTGGAGGGGAAGCTGAACCCGTGGATTGTGTACCGGGTGAAGGGGGAAATTGAGAAGCGGACGTTCCTCCCGCTTTATGAAGAGCCTGCCCGGTTCAGGTGGGAATCCCAAACCCATAACTGGTCGGCGGTCTGCGCCGGAGCTGCGGGTATGGCTTTGCTTCTCCTGGAAACGGATAAGGAGCGGCTGGCCGGTGTGATCGACCGCCTGGTACGGGCCATGGAATGTTACCTGGAGGGCTTCCAGGCAGACGGCGGCTGCGCCGAGGGTATCGGATACTGGATTTACGGATATGGCTACTACACCTATTTTGCCGAGATGCTGGAGGCATATACGGACGGGAAGATCCGGCTGCTGGACAATGAAAAATGCCGCAGAATCGCTGAATTCCCCTTGGCCACCGCACTGTCAGACGACAGCTTCGTCAGCTTCTCCGACTATTCCGGCAGAACCGGACTCAGCACAGGCTTGGTCTGCAAATTGGCGGAACGCTTCGGGTTGGAGGTGCCGTATATGTCCGGCCCCCGTTTCCATGGCGATCATTGTTATCGTTTTGCCCATCTTTCGCGGAGCTTCTTCTGGTCCAAGGGCGAGCTTATGGGCCATCATACGCCGGAAGGGGAATGGGAGCTGGAGGATCTCCAGTGGATTGTAAGCAGGCGTGAGATCGAGGGCGGTCTGGTTTCCTTCGCTGCCAAGGGTGGCCACAATGATGAGCCCCATAACCACAATGATGTGGGCAGCTTCATTCTCCACGTAAACGGCAGCAGCCTGCTCACCGATCCGGGAGCAGGGGTGTACACCAAGGAATACTTCGGCCCGAAGCGCTATACCTTCCTCCATAATGCCAGCCGTGGCCACTCGGTTCCGGTAATCGATGGGCTGGAGCAGCAGAATGGCCGGGAATTCGCAGCGCGTGTAGTGGAGAAGGTTGTCGAGCCGGGAGCTGTGCGGCTCGAGCTGGATATGGCGGCGGCTTATCCGGCGCCGCAGCTTACGGCGTTCCGGCGCGGCTTCGATTGGAAGGCTGCTTCCGGCGGACAGGCAGGGACGTTGGTGCTTACCGACCGGTTCAGCTTCGGCAAAGCCCCGTCTGCACTGGAGGAGGTTTTCATCTCCCGGGCGGAGCCGGTGCTGGCTGCGGGCAGCGTGGTATGGCGGAGCGGCGGGGGCTCCGTGTCGTTGACGTATGATGCGGCTAGTTTTGCACCGGAGGTGGAGGTTATCTCCACCGAGGCGCATCAGGGGCAGCCGGTAATGGTTTACCGGCTAGTGCTGAAGGCGCTGAAGCCGGCGGTGGAAGTAACCTTCCGCGGCGAGTTCCGCGTGGAGGCGGGAAGCGCGGAGTAGAGTGCGGCGCGGATAGAGCAGCGCGAGAAGGAAGCGCGGAGTAGAGTGCGGCGCGGATAGAGCAGTGCGAGAAGGAAGCGCGGAGTAGGCCGCAGTCGCATATAGGGTGCCCCGAGTGGAAATCGCCGCTTTAACAGCGCCGCATAATGCAAAAGTGCAGTTAATTTTTGCAGCGTGACCCGCTCAACGTCTGCATAATGCAAAAAGTGCAGTTATTTCTTGGCAGAGGGGTGAAATGGACCTTTACTGTGCGAAATAACTGCATTTTTGCAGGATGGGCGCCAATTTGGCTGGGTTGAAGAGTAAATAGATGCAGTTTTGCATTTTGGCTCGGTAAAAGGCAACATCATTCGGTCAGAGTTGTCAGTTTCCGGTCATAGGTAGCTTGGAGCAGACATAAGCCGCTTGTTTTCTGTCATGAGACAGAAGCAAACGGCTTTTTTATGTGGTCGGCGGGAGTTGCCGCTCCTGCAGCTCCTCTCTTTTCCTTTAATCGGATATTTACAGCCCCGGGCGGATGCGGAATAATAAAGAGGCGGAATCTGCAGCCTAGAGCGTGTATGCAAAGCCGCCTACGGGCACCTTTCACCGCCTTTTCGCTGCCTGCTTCGTACCTTTCACTTGACGTACCCCGGTAAGCTCACACAAAAGTGCCTTGCCTGGAACGGAAATCCGGCTAAACCTGCTACCCCAGGAGTATGTATACACACCCTAGAAAGGGGCGTCCTGCGCATGATTCATTCTCTCTTGGAAAGGCTTTTGCCCAACAGTCTGAAAAACCGGCTGATCACCGTTTTCCTGCTGTGCATTCTTTTGCCGCTGATTTTGTTAAGCGTTTACATGTTCAACACAGTAGAGCGTGTCCTGCAGAATAAGGCCAACGAACGGGACCGGGAGCAGCTGTTTTCCCTGCGGCAGCGGCTGGAGGACCAAAGCGGTATTCTGGTGAAAACCTGGACCATGATGGGCCAGGACCCGGGGCTGGAGGATATGCTGCTGCATCCGGAAAGCTACGAGTGGAGTGAGCTCAAGAAACGGATTGAAGGCAAATTTTACAGCATTTCCAACAGCTTTTTCCTCACGGGCTCCCAGGCCTATTACACGCTTCTGGACCGGAAGGGGAATATTTACACCTCGTTTTATCCGGAAGAGCCCATCCGCTACGACAGGCAGATGAGCGAATCAGGCTTCCAAGGTCTGCTCCAGGGGAACCAGCGTTATCTCTGGGTCACCAATGATACCAATTACGTCAAGCGCGAGGTAAACCGCAGCGCCAGAATGGTTTCCCTGTACACCGCTTTGACCAACAACTATGAAGAGCTGTACGCGGTGCTCCGTATCAGCATGGATTATGAGGAATGGTTCCAGCGGGCCATCGAAGCCTCCGGCCAGAATACCGGAGGCGGCTATTACGCCATTGCCGACGTAAGCGGGAGCACAGTGCTGTCTTCGTTGGAGGGCAGGAAGATCCCGCAAGAAAGCTTCATCCGGGCTACCGCCGACGGACAGGAAAAAAACGGGGTCAGCTGGCGGGACGGAGAGGAAGGGATTTTGTACACCGCCGCCTACATTCCTTCCCTGGACTGGTATGTGGTCAAAGGAACGCCGCTCTCCTTGCTGTTTGCCGAGATTAACCAAATGAAGGGACGGTTTTTTGTCATATCTGCCGTGTTCATGGGAATTGCCATCGGGGTAACTGTCATTCTGTCCTCCGGCATTACCCGCCCCTTGTTTTGGCTTCAGCGGAAAATGGAGATTGTGGCGGGAAGCGATCTGAAGGCGGTGCTGCCCGAGACCAAAAGCACGGAGGAGGTCCAGTCCCTGACCAGAAGCTTCAACCGGATGGTGAAGGATATCCATGATCTGGTCAACCGGCTCAAGCTGGAGGAGCGGCAGAAGCAGGCCATCCGTTTTCAGGTGCTGCTGTCCCAGATGAATCCGCATTTTTTGCTGAATACGTTGAATACCATTAAGAGCATTGCCATGCAGCGGGACCAGGACGACATCCACGATATCTGCGTATCCCTGGGGAAGCTGCTGGAATCCGGCCTCAATCTGGATGTGGACCTGATCCATCTGAAGGAGGAGCTGGGGCTGGTCGGCGCTTATATGCAAATCCAGAATTCCCGGTTCGGACACCGCTTCGAGGTGGATTACGAGATGGACCCGTCTCTGCATTATGCGCTCATTCCCAAATCCTCACTCCAGCCTCTGGTGGAAAATGCCATTGTTCACGGCTTCGGCCATACCGCAGAATCGGGAAATATCCGCATCCGCGCCTGCCGGCTGGGGGATCGGCTTGTCATTGAGGTGGCGGATGACGGCATCGGTCTTCAGGCGGCGGAAGTCAGACCGAAGCGCCGGGCCAATGCTGGCGTAGGGCTTTCCAATCTGAGGGAACGGCTCAGCCTGCTGTATCAGGACAGGGCGCGGCTGTCATTGGAGCCGCTCCCCGCGGGAACACTGGCGAGGCTGGAGCTGCCGATGCTGCTGGCTACACCATACCGGAAGGAGGAGGAAGCGTATGCGGACAGTACTGTTGGTGGAGGATGAGGATCAGGCGAGAGGTTACGTGCGCAAGGTTCTGGAAAAGCTGGATGCGGGTTTTGCTGTGACCGGGGAAGCAGTCAACGGGCAGGAAGGCCTGCAGCTTATCGGGACCCTGCGGCCGGACCTGGTTATTGCCGACATCGACATGCCGGTGATGGATGGGGTGGAGCTTCTGAAGGCTGCCCGCCGGGAAGGCTTCGAGGGGCGGTTTTTGATGCTCACCTGCATGAGCGATTTTGAATATGCCCGGCAGTCGCTGGAATTCGGCGCCTCCGGATATCTCTTGAAGCTGTCCATGGACCCGGAGGCCCTGCGGACCAATCTGGCCCGGATCGAGGCGGAGCTGGCAGGACGGGACCGGCTGAAGAAGCTGGACCGGGTGTGGTCCACACTTCCGGCGGAGGGGCCAGGCCAGGGTGCGACGGACCATCCGGATATCAACCGGGTGATCACCCATCTGGAGGAGCGTTATCAGGAGGAATTCAGCCTGAAGCGGCTGGCGGAGCTGGCCTGTATGGAAGCCAGCTACCTAAGCGATCTTTTTAAGAAGAAAACAGGCTCCACCCTCACCCAATACCACCAGCGCCTGCGGGTGGAGGCCGCTGCCTTGATGCTGCGGGAAACCGCTCTGCCCGTAACGGAAATCGGGGAGCGTGTGGGTTTCTCCGGGGACAGCTACTTCATCAAAATCTTCAAACGCTGGACCGGTGTGACGCCTGCGGACTACCGGAAAAAATCCGCAACCTGAGCAGTCTGGGCGGCGCGCCCCATGGGGAAATAGCGGAAGCCTTTTTCCGCTATTGCAGCTGCGGAGCCGTTTTGGAGAGGAATAGCGGAAAGTGTTTTCCGCTATTGTCGCACTGAGATGCCCTGGCGCAGGTAAAACCGGACGATAGCGGAAATTGCCTCCCGCTATTCTATGATTTTTCCGTTCCCGGAGGGAATAACGGAAAATACCTTCCGCTAACCTGAAATAACATAGGTCCCTGCCGCAGGCTGGAAGTTGTTATAGAAGCCTCGAAATCGGTAAAGCCGATTTGAGGGCCATTTTTGAAATTTCATCGGTCTTGGTTGGGGTGGGATACCACAGCATAGAAGGCTTCCCTACGATCTCTCCGTTCCCGGAGGGAGTAGCGAAGAATACCTTCTTCTATTTTACC
>JAQSYT010000137.1 GCA_029256065.1 Paenibacillaceae bacterium | reverse complement strand
CATGCAGGTTAATATCCTTATACCCGCGGCAGGCGCCTTCAACCGCATTCCGGGTTTTGGCAAAAGCCGGAGGGTCGAGAATCACCACATCCCAGGTCCTGCCTCCTTGGGCCAGCTTGGCGGAGGTGTCTACCTTCTTCTCGCCGGCAGCTCCCCGTTCCTTCCGGTCATCAAGCCCTTTCACTTGAGCGCGCAAATATTCAAAGGCATCCGCCACCACAAACTCCACCCGGTCCTGAAAGCCGTTCAGCTCCACATTCCGCCGTGCAGACTCCACCGCCAGCTCCGAGATATCCAGGCAGGTCACCTTTTTGGCCCCGAACTTGCAGGCGTTCAGCGTAAAGCTTCCCGTATGGGAAAAGCATTCCAGCACCGTTGCTCCGTCCCAATACGGGAAAGTGACCACCTTGCCGTTGGGATTCACGGGGACGGTTTCCAGGCCGTTCACCGTTTCCCGCTCCTCCAGACGGATGCCGCTGCGGCCTCCCCAGCCCTTCACCAAGGGCGCAAGCAGAGCGCGGTTAGCCTGCTGGTCGAAGAAATACCCGGTTTTTTGGCCGTGGACAATGTCCACCTCCAGCAGTAAGCCGTTCTCCGTAATCTGCACCTTTTCCGGGCAGTCTCCATAAAGAACACCCGTGCGCTGGCTCAAGCCCTCCAGCTCCCGGACAGACACATCGCTGCGCTCATAAATTCCTGTTGGCTGGAATACCTCCGCCAAGGCCGAGGTAATCAGCTCCCGGCGCAGGTCCATACCCATGGTCAGGATTTGCACCACCAGGATATCCCCGAAGCGGTCCACCACCAGACCGGGAAGGAAATCCGCTTCACCGTACACAATCCTGTAAGCAGTGGCCTTGGGAAGAAACCGCTCCCGCAGCTCCCTGCAGCGTACCAAACGCTCTGTCAAAAGCTCCTTAGTCAGCTCCTCCAGAGGCTCATAGCCCACCACACGCACCCGGATCTGCGAGGCTTCGTTATAATAGCCGGAAGCCAGAAATTGGCCTGCATGGCTGCGGACATGAACCAGCTCGCCCGGACCCGGTTCCCCCTCTACCCGCTCGATCTCATTGGCGTATACCCATGGATGCCCTTCCTCCAACCGCTTTTTGCGTTTCCGAATCAAATAAACCGATGCTGCCATTCAAACCTCTCCTGTTCCTCTAGGCCGTGTTAGCAAACCCGCCCTAACCCAATTTATGTACCTGAGGCGGACAAACCAACATGTCCGGCCCTGGCTTGTCATACATATACTATACATCTTCCACACCTGAAGCGGTCAGGCGGAAAGGAGTTGAATTCCGTTGTTCTCACTCATTATTCTGCCGATGGCTGCAGGCCTGGCGATCTTCCTCTTCGGCATGAAGGCTATGGAATGGGCCTTGCACAGCTGGGCCGGACGCTACCTTCAGGTGATCCTGGAACGCTTCACCCGTACTCCCGCCAGGGGCCTTGTAGCCGCAACGGGAATAACGGCCGTTCTGCAAAGCAGCACCGCCGTCACCGTCATCACCATCGGTCTGGTCAACGCCGGGGTGATGAAATTCCCCCAGACTCTGGGCATTATTCTGGGCAGCAACATCGGCACCTGCATGACCACCGAGCTGGTGGGCCTGGATTTAACCCGGTTAGCGCTGCCGATTCTGCTGGGAGCCGCCGTTTTGTGGTTCACCGCTTTGAGCCTGCCTGACCACAGCTATCCTGCCCGCAAGCTCCGCTCCCTCAGGCTGGTCCCCATCGCCATAATGGGCTTTGCCTGTGTGCTCCTGGGAATGCAGGTAATGCAGAGCATCACTCCCGCCCTGCAATCCATGGGAATGCTGGGCTGGTTCATTCAGAAGGCCCAGGAAAGCCTGTTTTGGGGCATCATAGCCGGAGCCGCCGTTACCGCACTGCTCCACAGCGGGGCCGTGACCATCGCCATGACCATGGGATTGGCCTCCATCCAGGCCATTACACCGGAGCTGGGCATCGCCATTGTCATCGGTGCCAATATCGGCACCTGCGTCACCGCCCTTATCGCCAGCATCGGCGGCTCCCGCTTCGGGCTGTACGTGGCCTGGGCGCATATCCTGCTTAACGCCGGAGGCGCGCTTTTGTTCTTCCCGCTGACCGGATTGCTTGACAATTTAACTGCACTCATGACCACCGATCCCGGTGCCCAAATCGCCCATGCCCAGACCATCTTCAATATCGTCTGCTCACTTCTGGCATTGCCGTTATGCTACCTGCCCGGGTTGCGCCGGATCCAGCCCGATGTGCCTTCCCCGCCACAGGCTTAAGCGCCGATGTGACGAAGCAACCGCCGGTCAGTAGCCGCTGCCGCCTGCCGCTCCGGATACAATAGCCACACCGGAGCTGGTGCCCAAGCGGGTAGCGCCCGCTTCGATCATCAGAAGGGCTGCCTCTCTGTCACGGACACCGCCGGAGGCTTTTACTCCGATATGGGGAGAAACTGAGGCGCGCATCAGCCGGATATCCTCCACTGTCGCTCCCCCCGGACCAAAGCCGGTGGAGGTTTTCACGTAGTGGGCTCCTGCCTGCTCCGAAATCCGGCAGGCTGCTTCCTTTTGCTTATCGTTCAGGAAGCCGGTTTCGAAGATCACCTTCACAATGGCGCCTCCTTCTACCGCCTTCACCACTTGGCGGATGTCGTCCTCCACCTGGTTCAGACGCCCTTCCAGCAGCTGGCCGATCTGCAGCACCATGTCAATTTCATTGGCGCCTTGTTCAACGGCATCAGCCGCTTCGGCTGCCTTCGCCTTGGGAGAATTCGCACCCAGCGGAAAGCCGCACACCACACTGATTTTGACCTCCGAACCCTTCAGCAGCTCCTTGCAATAGGGAACCCAAACCCCGTTGACACATACGCTGTAAAAGCTATGCTCCACCGCCTCCCGGCACAGCTTCTCAATTCCCTGCGACGTGGCATCCGCCTTTAACAGCGTATGGTCGATAAATCCCCCCAGATTAATGGCTTCCATCATTTCGCTTCATCCCCTTCTCGTCATATCCTAATTCCCGCAGCGCCTTATGCAGGATGGAATCATTATTGGCATAGCCGTTTTTCCGCTGGCGCTGGGCCGCATCCAGAACCTCCAGCCACTCTACTCCCCGGATTTCCTCCACCTGGGGCTTGAGCCTGCCGCCCTCTGCCTTCACCAGGTAATAATGGACCTCCTTTTGGACAAGCCCTGCCCGCGGAAGATGGTATTGGTAGCGGATCACATCCAGCGGCTTCACAATGCGACCCGTAATCCCCGTCTCCTCCCGGATTTCCCGGAGCGCGGTTTCCTCGATGGTCTCGCCGGGCTCCATCTTTCCTTTGGGAAGCGTAATTTTTCCGTACCGGTCCTGAATCAGCTGAATTTGCTGCCGTCCTTCGAAGTCCCGGTACACTACTCCTCCGGCGGATATTTCCTTCACGCTTCTATTCATCCCCTTAGAAGCTGCGAGAAAATTAGTATCCGCTTTTTTCCACAAAATCTCCATGGTTGTGGGAGTTTTGTCAAAAAACTGGCGGTACTTATTTCGTCGCAGTCTTTTAACTGCAAACTTTAAAACCTCTCATGCTGGGAAAGCGCCCTTAACGCATAGCTCCGGCCACAACGGTTTCGTTCAGCCTGACGCCACGGCAATAGGGTACGCCTGCCTCAGTCATACGCACCTGCACCATCCGTCCGGCCAGCTCCTTGGGGCCGTTGAAGGCAACATGCAAATAGTTGTCCGAGTGGCCGATCAGCTCTACATCCCCATCACCTTCATAGGAGCCCATTTCCGGGATCACCTCCAGGATCTCCCCGGCAAACCGTTTGGAATAATCCAGCCGCATCCGGGACGAAAGCTCCATCAGCAGGCTGACGCGCCGGTTTTTTTCCTCCTCCGGAATCTGTCCGTCCATCCGTGCCGCAGGTGTGCCAGTCCGTTTGGAATAGGGAAAAATATGCATATCGGCAAACCGCATCTGTTCCATAAAATGCAGCCCGCTTGCAAACATCTCCCCGGTTTCTCCGGGAAATCCGGTAATCACATCCGTGGTAACCGCCACGTCAGGCATGGTCTGGTGGATCAGCTCCAGCTTGCGGCCGTATTCCGCAGTGGTGTACTTCCGGCGCATAGCCGCCAGCACCGTATCTTCACCTGCTTGAAGGGGAATATGCAAATGGCGGCACATTTTGGCAGAGGAGCCCGGAACATCCAGAATCTTCTCGTCAATCTGACTGGCTTCAATGGAGCTGATCCGGATCCGCTTCAGGCCGTCCACCTTGTCCAAATCCTTAAGCAGCATGGCCAAGCCGTAGCCGTCCAGATCCTCCCCGTAGCCTCCGGTATGAATGCCCGCCAGCACAATCTCCTCATAGCCGGCCTCTACCAGCTGTCGGGCCTGAACCAGCACACTTTCCGGCTTGCGGCTGCGCAGAAGTCCCCTGGACCAAGGGATAATGCAGAAGGTGCAGAAATTGTTGCAGCCCTCCTGGATTTTCAGGAACGCCCGGGTATGCCCGGTAAATTCAGGAACATCCAGCTCCTCAAATTCTCTGGTCTTCATGATGTTGCGGACGGCGTTGATGGGCGCACGCTCCGCCTGATATTTATGCACCAAATCCATGATTTTGTCCCGGTCCTGGGTGCCAATCACGATATCCACTCCGGGTATGGCAGCAATCTCCGCGGGAGCGGTCTGGGCGTAACAGCCGGTTACAGCAATAATCGCCTCGGGATTCCGACGGATGGCGCGGCGGATGGCCTGGCGGCTTTTTTTGTCGCCGGTATTCGTTACCGTACAGGTATTGATCACATACACATCCGCTGTCTCTTCAAAATCCGCCTTCTCATAACCCTCGTTGCGGAAGAGCTGCCAGATCCCTTCCGTCTCATAAAAATTCACCTTGCAGCCCAAGGTATGAAACGCAACCTTTGCCATCAGCTCTTCACCCCCATTTCTCCCGCTTCATACATGATGCAGGCCAACGCAGCCATTGCGGCCGTTTCTGTACGCAGAATCCGTTTGCCCAGGCTGATGCACCTGCAGCCGGCAGCCTCCGCTTCCCCGGCCTCCTGCTCCGTAAAACCACCCTCCGGTCCAACCAAAACCAGAATCCTCGGGCGGTGTCCGTTCACTCCCGGAGCAGCCAATTGCGCGGCCAACAATTCACGCAGCGTAAGCCCATTCTCCAGCTCATAGCAAAAGAGGGTCAAGTCCGCTTCCTTCACCAGTGCCAGAAGCTGCTTCCAGCCCACCGGCCCGTCTACGGCCGGAACCCGGTTGCGGTGCGCCTGCTCCGCCGCTTCCTTGGCGATTTTGCCCCAGCGCTCCAGGCGTTTGGCTTCTTTTTTCTCATCATATTGCACAACCGTCCGTTTGGACAAAAAGGGAATAAACCGGTCTGCTCCAAGCTCGGTGCATTTCTGGATTACGGTCTCCAGCTTGTCTCCCTTGGGCAGGCTTTGGGCAATCCACACCTCTACAGCCGCCTCCCTATCCATGGGCAGCTCCTCGGTCACCTGGGCCTCCACCAGCCCCTTGTCTATTACCGTTACACGGGCCAGCACCTCCCGGTCCAAACCGTTAGAAACAATGATTTCCTCGCCGGGTTCGGCACGCATCACCTTTGCCAGATGATGGGCGTCGTCTCCGGTCAGCCGAGCCAGATTTCCTGACAGCTGCTCCGGCGGTACAAAATAACGTTGCATGGCATACGCCTGCCTTTCTTGTTGAAAAGCAATCCCCCAAAAGTGAGGAACGGCTTCGAAGCCAATTCCGGGTACTTTTGGGGGAGCCCCCTAATAAAATTTAAAGCATCAGAATGCCGATTTTGGACAGCTGCCCCTGATCCCCGAACAGCATCACAAAAATTTCATTGATTCCCCGTAGAAGGTCCCACCGCAAGTCCAGCACAGGACCTAGAGTAACGCTGTACAGCGGATGGATCAGCACCAGCAGCAGAAACACAAGAAACGCATACTGCTCAAAGGTCCGCATCCGCTCCCGCCACTGGAACGGCAGGAATTCGTAAACAATCCGGTAGCCGTCCAACGGAGGCAGCGGCAGAAGATTAAAGATGAACAATCCCAAATTCAGCAGAATATGCATTTGCAAAAAGATGGAGACCGCCCGGAACACCCCTACAGACATACCCTCGTAGGCATTGAAGTAGGACAGCAGAAAGGCTGTCAGCACTCCCACTACAGCCAAAAGCAGGTTGGACAGCGGGCCGGCCACAGAGACCAGCACGCTCATCAGCCTGGGCTTTTTGAAGAAGCTGGAGCGGATCAGGACGGGACGGGCCCAGCCGAAGCCGGCCAGAATAATCAGGAGAATCCCAAGAATATCAATGTGGGACCGGGGATTCAGGGTCAGCCGTCCCATGGAGCGCGGAGTGGGGTCCCCGAAGCGGTCCGCGACATAAGCATGGGCATATTCATGCAGTGTAAAAGCCACTACAATGACAATCAGAAGAAAAGGCAGCAATTCAAACTGAATGCCGAAGAGATTATTCATTCATCACCTATGGCTTTCTGGCAACAATCGCCACCCAATCTGTCTCTTCATAACGATCCTCTACCTGGAACCCGGCTTCTGTCAGAGCCCGTTCCACCTCCGCTTGCTTTTGCTTGATGATGCCGGAGGCGATATAAGTGCCGCCGCTTTGCAGCGCTTCGAACACATCGCCCACGAACAGGAGAATGATCTCGGCCAGGATATTGGCTACCACCACTTGCACGGGCAGCGTAACTCCCAAACCTTCCTTACCCTCAGCCTGGTTGCGGATGGCCTTCAGCAGGTCGCTTTCCACAACTGTAATGCTTGCCTCCAGGCCGTTCAAGCGGGTGTTCTCCGTAGCGCTGGAGACAGCTACCGGGTCCAGATCCAGAGCAAGCACATGGCTTGCGCCCAACTTAGCGGCGGCAATGGACAGGATGCCTGAGCCTGTGCCTACGTCGATTACCTCATCCCCTTGCTTAACCACCTTCTCCAGAGTGCGCAGGCAAAGGGCGGTGGTGGCATGGGTGCCGGTGCCGAAGGCCATACCCGGGTCCAGCTCCAGAATAATTTCCTCCGGACCTGCTTCATACTCCTCCCAGGTAGGCTTGATGGTCAGGCGGTCGGAGACACGCAGCGGCTTGAAATACTGCTTCCAGGCCGTGGCCCAATCCTCCTCGTCCACTTCCTTCATGCTGAACTCGGGATTGCCCGTATCAATGTCAAAGTCGGAAAGCTCGGCCACCGATTCCTTCAACTGGGCCAGAATTTCATCCAATCCGGTACCCTGGGGGAAATACCCTTGGATGACCGCACGGCCTTCCGGTATATCATTCAGCGGTTTTTCATACCATTGGCCGAGAGACGTATCCCGTTCCTTGTTCAGCGTGCCCGATTCTTCAATAGTGACGCCGCCGGCGCCCAGCTCATGAAGAAAGTTGGAGATCATTTCGATTGCTTCTTCCGTGGTGTGAACCGTAATTTCGTGCCAACGCATATCAGTAAATCCTCCCGGTAGGTTCTCATGGGTAAAAAAGCGGCAATTTGGCCGCACGTTCCTCTATTCTACTACAACCGAAACGATATAGGCAAAAAACGCGTATTTATGAAGAGAAACAAATAGAACGGAGGATGGACCAATGTTTGAGGAGTGGAACCGGAAACTTGAAGCGTGCAAGGAAAATATCCGCAACAAAGAAAAGTGGGAGCAGCAGCTTTCAGTTGTGAATAAACGCTGCCGGGATTTGGAGAGACAGACCTTTTTATGGCGGGCAATGGTTGCCCAGGAGGAAGAGGATGTAGAGCGGCTTTTGTCCATGAGTGTATCCAATTTATGGTATACCCTTACCGGTCAGAAGGATGAGAAGCTGGGGCAGGAGGAAAAGGAGGTGCTGGAAGCCAGGCTCAAGTATGATCAAGCTGCGGCATTGCTGGAAGAGGCGCAGCTGGAGCAGGAGCAGCTTAAGGAAAGGCTGCTGGCCACCGGGTCTGCGGAAGAGGCGCTGGCGGAGCTGATGCAGGAAAAGGAGCAGCTGATCCACCGGTTCAAGCCCGAGCTTGCCAGTGAGCTGGTTCGGCTTTCTGAGGAGATGTCCGATGCCCGGACCAGGCTGAAGGAGCTTAAGGAAGCGGCAGCAGCGGGCCGGGATGCCCTGGCTGCGTTGGAGATTGCCGATTCCAGCCTGAACTCCGCCGAAAATTGGAGCACCTTCGATGTTCTTGGCGGGGGCTTCATTGCCACACATATGAAGCATAGCCGGCTTCAAGCCGCTCAAACCTATGCCAAGGAAGCCGGCAAGAAGCTGCTGCGCCTGCGTGATGAGCTGGACGATGTCAAGATGCAGCTGACCACCTTTGATACGGATATCAGCGATACGCTGCGTCTGGGCGATTATTTTATGGACGGCTGGATTACCGACTTTCTCGTTCAGGAGCGGATTGAGCAGGCGGACAAGAAGCTGCACAGCTACATCCGCCAGGTTACCGGGATTACTCAGGCCCTGGAGCAGCAGGCTTCCGAAACCGAGGTGCGTTGGCGCCGGCTGAAGGCCCAGTGCGATTCATTAGTGGAAAATGCCTAATATTTTTAGGCCAAACAAAAACAGGACGCCGTCATGGCAGTCCTGCTTTTGTTGTTTATACCATTCCTCCAGCCTGCTCCACCAGGTGAAGCACCTGGGGATGGATGGAGTCCTCCACAATGGCGGTCAAAAGAATATCTCTGCCTGTGACGCCTCCGCTTCCGCCCATGCTCATGCCGTTGGCAGCAGGATCAGAAGCCATCAACACCCCTGCTTCATGGGTATCGCCTATTGCATCCTGGGTCAGCTCTGCCAATCCCGCCACATTGCCGGTAACCGGGTTGATCTGAATCTCCCGGCTCTCCTGGGGATACTTGGTGACGCGGTCAATCCGGGCTTCAGCCACACGCAGGACCTGAAGCTTCATCAGCACCTCGCGGGCTTCCTCCTGGGTTTTGAAATAGGCCAGCACATTCTTTTCCATCAAAATTCGTTCTGCCGCTTGTCCGCAGCCTCGGCACGCTCCATTGCCTCCAGATCTTCCTCGTCCGCCTCGTCTATGGAAAATTCCACATCCTGGGCCTTCACAATGGGCAGCCGCCGGGCGATTTTGGGCAGGAACAGTTTATTTTTCTCCAAAATGATACGCCTCCTTTTACGAGCACATGTTGAGAAGTCAGACATAGGTTAAGCCGCAGGGAGTGTTCTTATGCAGGAGGTTGATTTACTATCCTAGCCCAATGCGTTTATAATGGGGGGTGCATGTGGGAGGTGGCGAGGGCGTGATGCAAACGCACCCTAGGAACCCACAATTTACTCTAACAAAAGGAAGATGTGACACGAATGGATATTCTGGAGCTTTTGAAAGTAATCTTCCTTGGCATTGTCCAGGGAATAACCGAGTGGCTGCCTATCAGCAGCACCGGGCACATGATTTTGGTGGACGAGTTTTTGTCTCTGCACGCAAGTGAAGCATTTATGGAAATGTTCCTGGTGGTCATTCAATTCGGCTCCATTCTCGCCGTTGTGGTCATGTACTGGAACAAGCTGGTTCCCTTTTCGTTTAAGGGAGGCCTGGCGGTCAAGAAGGATGTTCTCTCCATGTGGCCCAAAATCGTCGTAGGCTGCATCCCGGCCGGCATATACGGCATAACCCTGGACGATAAGCTGAATCCCATCTTCTACAACTACCTGACCGTTGCAATTATGCTGGTCCTGGTGGGGATTCTGTTTATTATCATTGAAAATTATAATAAAGGCCGTCCAGCCGCCATCACAGACATTGCCGGATTGACTTACCGTATTGTCATTCTGATCGGCATTTTCCAGTTGATTGCCGCCGTATTCCCCGGCACCTCCCGTTCAGGGGCAACTATCGTGGGTGCTCTGATGCTGGGTGTATCCCGGACCATCGCCGCAGAGTTCACCTTTTTCCTGGCGGTTCCCACTATGATGGGCGCAAGTCTGATGAAGCTGCTGAAATTCGGCTTTGATTTCTCTGGGGAAGAATTGGTTTGGCTGTTGCTCGGAATGGCAGTGGCTTTTGTGGTATCGTTAGCAATTATCCGTTTCCTTATGAGTTACATCCGCAAGCATGACTTCAAGGTGTTCGGCTGGTACCGGATCGTGCTGGGTTTACTGGTTCTCGTTATCTTTTGGCTTAGGTAAACATACATAGCCGCGTAACCGGCAGCAAATACCGCTGCCTCACATACAGCAAAAAGCCGGCTTCCCGCTGTGGGAAACCGGCTTTTTATACTGTGGAGCAACTATTACTCGCCTAAAAATGCTTTTTTCATCCGTTCAAACAGGGATTGCTGCTTCTCATGCATGTGATCGCCGTTGAGGCCGGAGAACTGGCGCAGCAGCTCCTTTTGCTCGTCGGTCAGGTTGGATGGGGTGATAATGACCACCTTCACATGCTGGTCTCCCTGACCGTAGCCACGCAGCCGCGGAACACCTTTTCCCTTCAAGCGGAAGAAGGTGCCGGTTTGGGTGCCGGAGGGAATCTTCAGCTTCACCTTTTCCGTCAGCGTGGGGATTTCGATTTCATCGCCCAATGCCGCCTGCGCGAAGGTAAGGGGCACTTCGCAGTAAATATCGTCGCCTTCCCGCTCGAAGAAGTCATGGGATTTCACGCGGATCACAATATAGAGATCGCCGGAAGGGCCGCCCTTGGTGCCGGATTCCCCCTCGCCGGATACCCGGAGCTGGGCTCCGTCGTCCACACCGGCCGGAATCTTCACGTGAATCTTCCGCTGCTTCTTCACCTTGCCGGTGCCGTGGCAATCATTGCACTTATCCTTGATCAATGTGCCTTGGCCGTTACATGCGGAGCAGACTCTGCGGTTGACAATCCGCCCAAACGCCGTATTCTGAACCACTTCCTGTTGGCCGCTGCCCTTGCACACATTACAGGTCTCCGGCTTGGTGCCGGGTTTGGCGCCGTTGCCGTGACAGGTTTCGCAGGACTCCGTCCGCGGAATGGTGATGTCCATTTCCTTGCCGAAGACCGCTTCCTTAAACTCAATGGTCATGGAGTATTGCAGGTCATTGCCCCGCTGGGGTGCATTGGGATTGCGCCGCTGTCCACCGCCGCCCCCGCCAAAAAACATATCAAAAATATCGCCGAAGCCGCCGAAGTCTTGGCCGCCGTTAAAGCCGCCTCCACCCATTCCCTGGTTGGGATCCACATGGCCATACCGGTCATAGGTAGCCCGCTTCTGGTCGTCGCTCAGCACATCATACGCTTCTTTGGCTTCCTTAAACTTCTCTTCCGCATCGGCGGCTTTGTTCACGTCCGGATGATACTGGCGTGCCGCCTTGCGGAAAGCCTTCTTAACATCCTCCGCACTGGCGCCTTTTTCCACGCCCAGCACCTCATAATAATCCCGCTTGCTCACTGTTCCACCGCCCTATTCTTTTCCCCACAAAGTGAAGCCTAGCTTCGAAGCATATTCCTGGTACTTTGCGGGGACCCCAAAATTATGCTGCATGGTCCCGGATATGTTATGGAGCCTCGAAATTGGCAAAGCCAATTTGAGGGCTGTCTGCTTTTCCCCAAACTACTATATCATTTCTTGATGCAGCCTGGGTAGCGGATATGTTATGGAGCCTGCTCCGGGATTCTAACGGAAGTGAGAGCCGTTATTTGGCCGAAAAACCGCATTAGCAATTCTAACGGCGGTCAGCGCCGTTATTCAGGCCTATTTGGCCAAATAACGCCCACCGTACAGCAAATAGCGTCTCTCACAGCCGTTAGAAAAAATCCGGCGCCAATATTAAACAAATAGCGGCTCCTGCCGCCGTTAGATCCGGGCGACTATGTTACAACCAATCTGCTGCCGGCTCCTCCATCTGTCAGGGGCGGAACTCCCGCCTCTCCCAGCTGCCCAGTCCCCATCTACGCCAAGCGCAAAGCCAAAGCCGGTAAAAAACCGGCTTTGGCCCGCCTGCACTGCTATGTTGCCTGCATGTACCTGCAGCTTATTTCTTGTCTTCGTCAACCACTTCGTAGTCGGCGTCAACCACATTGTCGCCCTTCGGTCCGCTATTGCCGCCGGCTTCGGACGCACCCGCGCCGTCAGCTTGCTGCTGGGCAGCCATTTGCTCATACATCTTCACGGACAGCTGCTGCACAACCTCGGACAACTCGTCGGTTGCTTTTTTGATTGTCTCCACATCGTCGCTTTCCAGAGCAGTCTTAACCGCTTCCTTAGCGGCATTGGCCTTTTCCACTTCGCCTGCGTCTACCTTGTCGCCCAGATCCTTAATGGTTTTCTCGACAGTGTATACCAGCTGGTCAGCATTGTTCTTGGCTTCCACCAATTCCTTGCGCTTGCGGTCCTCGTCGGCATGAGCCTCGGCATCCTTCATCATCCGGTCAATCTCTTCGTCGGACAAGCCGCCGGAGGAGGTGATGGTGATCTTCTGGCTTTTGCCGGTGCCTTTATCGGTAGCGGACACGTTGACAATACCGTTGGAGTCAATGTTGAAGGTGACTTCAATTTGCGGTACGCCGCGGGGTGCCGGAGGAATATCATTCAGCATAAACCGGCCCAGGGTTTTGTTGCCGCTCGCCATAGCGCGTTCGCCTTGCAGCACGTGAATTTCCACGCTTGTTTGCATATCAGCGTAAGTGGAGTACACCTGCGATTTG
>JAQSYT010000136.1 GCA_029256065.1 Paenibacillaceae bacterium | reverse complement strand
AGTGCGTGGATTGAAATCACCTGAAGAATGGGATTTCATAGACAGCCTGATGTCGCACTCCGCATGGAGTGCGTGGATTGAAATATCCCACACGACTACCAGGCTTATGCCACTGAGGTCGCACTCCGTATGGAGTGCGTGGATTGAAATCTTGTACTCGTTGTAGCCCTCCGCCGTGCTCTCCGTCGCACTCCGTATGGAGTGCGTGGATTGAAATTAATAGACGGGGCAGAGCCCCAGCAAGCCCAGAAGTGTCGCACTCCGTATGGAGTGCGTGGATTGAAATTTGTGCCCTTTGACAATCGTCTCAAACGGCACCGTCGCACTCCGTATGGAGTGCGTGGATTGAAATACCACAGCCTTTCCTTCCTTCGTAAAGTCAAAGGTCGCACTCCGTATGGGGTGCGTGGATTGAAATTTTTTGATTAAGATCATGAAGCGTAACATGGTTAGTCGCACTCCGTATGGGGTGCGTGGATTGAAATAGCTTTACTGTTCCAGACTCACAATCGACGGTCGTCGCACTCCGTATGGGGTGCGTGGATTGAAATACTCCGACAATTTGAAAATAGTTCGCTGAACCAGTCGCACTCCCTATGGGGTGCGTGGATTGAAATTGTTGTCTCCGTGCCGCCTCGCCCCATCCAAGCGCAGTCGCACTCCCTATGGGGTGCGTGGATTGAAATTTCCAATCCTCCGCGCCCATGATCCATCTGCATGGTCGCACTCCCTATGGGGTGCGTGGATTGAAATAAGACCCAGCAACCGTGCAAACATTTATGCCCTAGTCGCACTCCCTATGGGGTGCGTGGATTGAAATCCACATGATCTTGTCGGCATCTGGTATAAACATCGTCGCACTCCATATGGGGTGCGTGGATTGAAATGATATCGCGTGTCTCGGTCTGTCGATCGGTGCCTCGTCGCACTCTCTATGGAGTGAGCGGATCTGAATCTCCAACGCATCACGAGACATACATTTTGTTCCATGGAAATCCACTAGAAAGGACTGAGCCGATGAATAACGGGCACCAACATCGCAACGGAAATTTATTGAAGCGGTCAGCCGCAGTATTTAAGGAGGGTCCCTTTTCCAAGGTAATCCCTGTTGAGATCAATATTTATGACTCGGGTGTTGCAGGGTATGGGCTTGGAGTTTACCGGGATGAGGAAACCGCGGAGGAATCGCTTGTCCAGTATTCTTTTGACTACAGGATGGAGGAGGTTTCAGAGGTAAGAGAGGCCATTTTCAAAAAAACAGGCAGTCTGGAGCTAGAGGCTCAAAGTGGCGGACGGTACGGAGACAAACCCAAAACTCTCCTGCTTCCTAATCTGACAGATACTCCAGAACTGGTAGAGCTTATCAGGAGTACAAAAGCGCAATACCTGCTTCAGAAGGATGAAGAGACCAAGTTGATGGCAATGGAGAGAGAAAAAGAGCAGCAGCTGCAATATGATCAGCAGGAGTACTTCGACAAAATCTATGCCTTTCATATTACTGAAAAGAAGCGGCCTTTTTACATCTTCCACCATAGTAGCCTTTATTGCGCTGCCCTTTATATAGGGGACAACAAGAGCTTGAATTTCTTGGTGATCGACGGCAGGCGCATGCAGGAAACCAACGCATCGATCGCATACCAGGATATACATTATTACGAAAGAGCGGGAGCCATTCACTATACCACAAACATTCAGTCCGAAATCACAAGCTTTGGCGGCAGTTTTGTGGGGGGAGATGTTTCGGCTGGGGCGGCTATTTTGGGAGGACTGCTGCTGGGTCCAATGGGGATGGCGGCAGGAGCTATGCTCACACATACGCCTACTGCTTTTACCGCACCGGACATTCGTTTGGATATACGTTCTTCTCCTAACCGGGTGGACGACCGGAGCGTGATTCTGAACCATTATTCGGTCTCTCATGGCCAATTTATCGATATAGAATTGCCGGCAGGGATCTATAATTTTCTGCAAACTCACCTCTCCGAAAAAAAGTATGATGTTGTCATCGAATTGGAAAAGCAATCTGCTGTCAATCAGCTTGGAGCCGGAACAGGTTTGGTGCAAGCTGGCGGCATCCCCAGCCCCGCGGAATCCCTGGACGCGTTCAAGGTGAAGGTGGATAAGCTTTTGTACATGAAGGAATGCGGAATCATTACCAATGAGGAATTTGAGGCGGAGAAAAAAAGGCTGCTGCAATCTCTATAATCGTCAGGATAATAGCCTCTAAATTCGAGGAGCAATAAAACCGCTCTGGCCATTGTATGATTCAGCTTGTTACGCCTGAAAATATTGAGTATCAGGTTGAGGGCAGCAGCACCACACAATCCGTCATCGCCGATCCAGGAATGGGCCTTTTTGCGAATATTGGAGCAAAGCTGAAGGATCGGCCCTTTTTCTTTTTGCCGGAAATGGTAATGAAGGCTACCGCGGCGAAGATGATGATTACTGCGGCCAGCGACTGTGCTCCCAGCTGCTCGCAGCCCAAAATCAGACCAAGGTGATGGTAAGCCTGGGGAGCAGGCAAGACATTTCTCCATTGTTGCTAGGATGATCAGCTGCCGCACTCTGTATGGGGTGCGTGGATTTTTACAATAGGCTTACCTGGCCGAAGCGGGCAGATCCAACCTGGCCAGAGCAGGCTGTTACGGAACTCAGCGCCTCTTAGCCGGCTGAAATTGGGCCGTTGGGATTTTAACGGAACTGAGACGACCTTAGAAGCATATTAGTGTTGGTTTTACTGCAAATTCCACCGTTAAGCGTTTCTGAGTTCCGTTAGAATTTGAAAACCCACAAATTACCCGGGTAAGCGTTTCTCAGTTCCGTTAGCGCGGACAAGAATCGTAATTGGCTGTATCGCTTACATATTTAGGAGATTCGCACTCTGTATGAAGTGTGTAGAATGAAATATCACCGAATGGAAACACGTGAGTAGATTAAGCTATTATCGAATGGAAGCACGCAGCGCCATAACCGGGCTGCTTCTCCCAAACCGCCGCAGACGAAACACCAAAACGCTTCCCCTCACCATAACGGTGATAGGGAAGCGTTTTGCCTTACGACTCCGGCAGCGCAGGCACAACCCTGCCCACTAAATAACCGCACCGGCTCTGCGCAGCTGCTCCTGCAGCTTGGCTACATTAATCTGGTCCACGGCCGTGCCTGTGGCGGAGGCAAGGGCGGCTGCCCTTCCCGCCGCTTCACCGGTAGCCATACAGCTGGGGGTCAGGCGGGTGGTGGCCAGCGCCTCGTGGCTGGTGGAAATGCAGCGTCCGCCTGCCAGCAGGTTGTCGAATTCCTTGGTGATGAGGCAGCGGTATGGGATATCGTAAGCACCGCCTCCTTCAATAAAGGCGGAGGCCACTCCTTTGCCGGAGGGATCATGCAGATCCACCGGGTAGCCGCTCCGGGCAATACAATCCTCAAAGCGCCGCCCCGACACTACATCCTCGATGCTCAGGCAATATCGGCCGTCGATGCGGCGGGATTCCCGGATGCCGATCTGTGCGCCTACAGAGGAGATGGAGGCTTTGGCGAAGCCGGGAATATGCTTCCGCAGGAATTCCGCCATAAGCAGCACCTGTCTGCGTCCTTCGTCCTCCGCCTGGGTCAATTCCTCCACGTTGGTGGGGTCCAGCCCCTGCACCCGGGTGCAGTTGACCAGCACCTCATCCTCCGCTGGGCCTGTAAAGAACAGCACCTGGTCACGGTTAATGGGCACCTTGCCCGCTTTCCATTCGGCATAGAAGCCTGAAACAGCAGTCAACGGAAGCGAGTCCAGCTCGGAGAACAAAGTCTTGTGATAGAAGTTGTCCGGATTAGCTCTTATCGCCTCCCGGACTGCGCCGATATCCACACCCCGCATGCGGAATTTCATGGTCATGGGCTGTGTGCGACCGTCCTCCTGCCGTCCCTTTTGAACAGAGGCTCCAGCCAGAGAAGCCAGGTCCGCATCCCCGGTGGTGTCGATAAATTGCTTGCCCGCTACCAGCAGTCTGCCGGATTTGCCTGTCACATCCAAGGCCTCAATCCTTCTTTCGTCCGTACGGACTCCATCCACGAAGCTGTGGGCCAGAAGCTTCACTCCCGCCTCCTTCAGCATATCGTAGGCCAATACCTTGAAGATTTCCGCATCATACGGGGTTACACTGTACGTAAAACCGATGGTATCCCGGAGATGCCCGGGGGAGCCTCCACGCTCCATCAGGCGGGTGACAATCTCCTGGGCCAAACCCCGAATGACCTGCTCGCCGCCGGCGGTATGAAAGGTCATCCAGGGATAGACCGAAGCGGCTGTTGACATGCCGCCCACGAAGCCGTAGCGCTCCACCAGAATGACAGAGGCCCCTTCACGTCCGGCAGCAATAGCGGCGGCAAGACCGGCAGGACCTCCTCCTGCAACGACCACATCTGCTTCAAAATTGGCATTCATCAGCGCAATAAGCTCCTTTCAAAAGCGCCTCAGCGCTTTTTTACATAACACGCCTATTCCTTTAACCCGGTCATCGCCACACCCTCAATGAACTGCTTCTGGGCAAAAAAGAACAGGACCAGCAGCGGCAGCGTCGCCATCACGGAAGCGCTCATCAGGTGATGCCACGCGGTGCCGGATTCATCCGTGAATAGGGACAAGGCCAGAGGCAGTGTCATCAGCGTCCTGTCGCTGATATAGATTAGCGGATCGAAGAAATCATTCCACGAGGTCAGGAAGGTGAAGATAACCAAGGTGGCGATAGCCGGTTTTGCCAGCGGAAGCATAATTGTGGCATAAATCCGGGCGCGGGAGCAGCCGTCGATCATGGCCGCCTCCTCCAGCTCCTTGGGGATACCGATGAAGAATTGCCGCATGACGAATATCCCGAACACGCCTCCCGCGCCGAATATCGGCAGCACGATCAAAGGAATATGCGTATTAATGAAGCCAATCTCCCGCATGAACAGGAACATGGGAATGGCGATGACCTCATTGGGAATCATCATGGTGCTGAGCAGTATCAGGAACACCACATTCCGTCCCCAAAAAGGGATGCGGGCAAAGGAGTATCCGGCCAGCGAGGCAAAAATGATTGTTCCCACGGTAACCAGCACCGCGATGTATACGCTGTTCCAGTAGAACAGGTGGAACGGGATGATGTGGAGCACCTCGGAATAGTTGGACCAGCGGACCGGCGAAGGAATCAGCTGGGGCGGAAAATCAAATACCTTGGCCGGTGCCTTAAGGGATGTGGATACCATCCAGAGAAAGGGCATAACCATCACAACCGATACGGCGGTGAGCAGTAAGTATTGAACAGCCGCGCTTATCCGGTCCGAGCGGCGCAAGGATATGGTCTCAGCTTTCATGGATAACCCACCTCTTTCGCAGCCCCCATTGAACCAGGGTCAGAGCCAGCACAATGGCGAACAATACGTAAGCCAGAGCCGAAGCATAGCCGAATTCGTAGATCTTGAAGGCTTTTTCCCAGATGTAATAGACCAGAACCTTGGTGCTGCCCACCGGACCGCCCTGGGTCATGACATAGATCTGACCGAAAACCTTCAGCGAGCCGATCATGGTCATAATGATAGTCAGGAAGAGTGTGTGGGTGATCATGGGCAGGGTAATCCGGAAGAAGGTGACGGTTTTGTTGGCACCGTCGATCTTGGCCGCCTCGTAGAGCTGGGCGGGAACCTGCTGGAGAGCGGCAATGAACAGCACCATGTTCAGCCCCAGGTTCTTCAGCACGCTGGTGACGATTACCACGGGCATCGCCAAATCACGGTCATAGAGCCAGGCGGGACCGGTCACGCCTATTAGCTGCAGCAGCTGGTTGATAAAGCCGGAATCGGTAGCAAACATGTACTTCCAGACAATGGACCACACCACAAGGGAGGTCATAACCGGGATGAAAATAACGGTGCGGTAGGTGCCCATGCCCCGGAGCTTGCCGGAGAGAGGTACAGCCAGCAGCAGGGACAGCACAATATTAAGCGGAACCAGTCCGGCGGCAAAATAAAACGTGTTGCCCAGCACCTTCCAGAATTCCTTATCGCTCATGATGGTCTTGTAGTTATCCAGTCCGGTGAAGGTGGCCTCTCCCAACAAGGGCCAGTCCGTCAGGCTCATATACAGGGCCATAACCAACGGGACAAACAGCAGGAGCAGAAAGCCCAGCACCATCGGTGCAACGAACAGCCATCCGGTACGGTTGGCTTCCCGTACCAGTGGACTGCGGCGGCGGCGCGGGGCTATGCTCATCCGGGCGTCAGTAAGCGCGGTCGATTTCATTGCGAAGCTCCGCAACGGAACGGCGTATGCCGTCTGCTGTTTTGCCGGTGACTACTGCGCCAATCAGCAGCACCTTTATGCCAGTGTCGATGAGAGCCGGAACATCGTCAGGCACGATTTTACGCTGGGAGGGAACGATGATGGGCAAACCCGCATGGCGTGCCAGCCAGCGGTATTTCAGAAGATCGGCGAGGCTGAGGGGAGTGCCGTATTCCTCGCCGGGAACAATAGATGCCTCCAGCGCTTCAACGCCGAAGGAGGCAGCGCCCTCCAGGAGCCGCTGGTCGAAGGTGCTGTCGATAGCGAAGGTGCGGGATACCCCGGGAAACCGGAGCAGGAAGGACGGCATATGAAAGGCATAGATGGAGACAAAGTCAATTCCGGTGGCAGGCAGCGCGGTGATTTCCTCCTGCTGCACAGTTTCCAGGGAACCGCCGGGCACGATGCCCAGCGGACCGTCGAACATGGAGCGGATGGAGGCGAAGCTCTCCTGATAAGTTGAGAGCGGCCCGTAGCTGTTGCCGCTGGCGCGGTGGTTGACGTTGATGTGCACCTTTACCCCATCGGCTCCCTCGGCGAGAGCCGCCTGTGCCAGCTCGGGATCATTGGCCGGCAGACTGACAAATAATTGCAGCTTGTTCTTGGCAAGTGCTTGCTGGAAGCGGTTCATGATGTGCACCTCCTATGGTTTCAGCAGCGGGTCAACCTTTTCCCCGACGGACTTCAGGATGCTCTCCGGTGTGCCGACCTGTCCGAACAGCTGGTCGAAGCCGGAAAGAATTTCCGTATCGATCTTCTGCCATTGAATATGTCCCGGCTGAACCTTGGCCTTGGGCATTTCGTCAATGACCGCTTGCTTGATGTCCTCAGGAGAAGGATTGCCCGCTTGCTTCAGGAAGGCGTCGGAGCTCAGTACAGAGGTGCGCGGAGGAACGAAGAAGGCGGAGGTGGTTTGTACACCCTCCTGACCAGCCAGGAATTTCAGCAGCTCCTTGGCTTCCTCCGGATGTTTGCTTTCCTTGAGCAGAACATACCCCGCTTGACCCATCATCGGAACGGTGCCTTGGGAGCCGGATGGCATGGGAGCAATGCTCCATTTGAAATCGGTAATGGTGCGGGCCTTGGATACAAAGCTGTAGTTATCGAAGATCATGCCGAGCTTCCCGGATTCGAAGCTGACCTGCTCTCCCGCTTTGGGGTGGGAGTTATCCGTGAACATCATGGTTTGCAGCATTTTCAGCGTTTCTACGCCATACTGGTCGTTCCACGTGAATTTACTCATATCGTTGTTGAAGGGGCCGCTGCCATTGGACCAGGAATAGGAGGCGAGGATGATCCATGTTTTCCAGTCGCGGAAGAAGTTGGCTCCATAGGTTCTGCCTGAAGTGGGGCCATTGGAGATGGCCTTGGCTGCCTTCTGGAATTCCTCCCAGGTCCATTTGCCCTGCTTGGCCAGCTCATTGGGTGAGGTCAGACCGGCTTTATCGAACAGATCCTTGTTGTAGAAGGTGACGCTGGGCGGAGTGGAGAAGGGCAGACCGTAGAGCTTGCCGTCCTTGCGGAACAGCTCAAGAGTGGAAGGAATGATGTCGGCGCTGTTGAAGGCCGGATCGTTCACCACAGAGGATACATCCCCGAGAATGCCGTTGGCCATAAATTGGGGCACCATACGCTCGGAAATCCAGGCGATATCCGGAAGCTCACGGCCTGCGGCCAGAACCGAAATCTTCTGCTGGTAGTCTGCAAAAGGAATGGATTCCAGCTTCACCTCAATGTTCGGGTGGCTCTCGTGGAATTTATCCGCCAGCTTCTGGTACAGCTCCAGCTGGGCCGGGTTGCCCCATGTGGCAAACTTCAGCTCCACCTTCTTGGCGGCGGCAGGGGAAGCTCCTGACCCTGAACTTGAACCGTCCGATTGCTTCTCTCCCCCGCATGCCGCTGTTGCTACAGCCAGGGACAGCACTACAAAACCAGCCACTACTCTCTTCATACTGATTTCTCCCTCCGAAGTAAGAATACTTATCTTATCTACGTCAATTATATTGACATTACGTGTGGAGAGAAATCACGCAATGTTTGGGTTTGGTACGGTTTATTTGGAGAAAAGGGTTTGAAGCGGATTAGGTTTGGCTTCCGGAGCGGTAAGCACCGGGCGTAACCCCGCACTGCTGCTTGAACACCAGCATGAAGTGTTTGGGGCTCTGGTAGCCGGACAGACGGGCAACGTCATAAATTTTCAGCTCCGTAGAGGCGAGGAGATACTTGGCCCGCTCCATCCGGCTGGCGGTAATATAATCGGACAGATTGGCACCCTCCTCCTGCTTGAACAGCTGGCTCAAATAAGCCGGATTCAAATGAACCAGATCGGCCAGCGTCTGCAGCCGCAAATCATCCTCAGGGTGGGATTCGATAAACTCCTTCACCTTGCGGATCAACCGGCTTCCTTCGGCTCCGGCCTGCCGCTTATCTGCTTCCTCCGGCTGCTCTTTTTGATCGGGAGACTTGCCGCTTTTCCTGAGCATCTGAGCATGGATCTTGTCCAGGGCAGACACAAGCTGCCTGCGGTCGATAGGCTTCAGCAGGTAATCTGTCACACCGTATTGCAGAGCTCTCCGCGCATAAGTGAAATCGTCGTAGCCGCTGATAATGAGTAGCGGCATATCCTCGAATTGGCTGCGGATTTTCTCCAAAAGCTCCAGGCCACCCATCTCATGCATGCGGATATCGGTAATGACCATATCCACCGCATTGCGTTCCAGATACAACAGCGCCTCCCGTCCGTTGGATACCTCCTTTACAACGGTAAAGTGGGGTGAGCTTTGGCTGATCAATGCGGAAATTCCTTCCCGGATCACCTGCTCATCCTCAACAAGCATGATGCGAATCATAGGGTGTTTCCTCCTTCTTTTTGCAGCGGAATGGCAATGGTGAAGGCTGTTCCGGCGCCGGGGCTTCCATCCACGTGAAACTCGAAGGTATCTCCGTACATCAGCGCCAGGCGCTGGTGGATATTTCGCAGTGCCACACCGTGGCCTTCTCTTTCTTGTGCCGCAGAAAGGGATGAAAAGGCGACAGAGTCGCGAAGCTTCTCCATCTCTGCTTCCGGCATCCCCCGGCCGTCATCACGCACCGTCAGCAGCAGAACGTCCTCAAAGCTGACGGCGTTGATCCAGATGGTGCCGCCCTGCTCGGAATCACCGATTCCATGATA
Source organism: Paenibacillaceae bacterium (assembly GCA_029256065.1). Classification (GTDB taxonomy): domain Bacteria; phylum Bacillota; class Bacilli; order Paenibacillales; family NBRC-103111; genus Paenibacillus_AR. The sequence continues at coordinate 3,230 of JAQSYT010000136.1, read as the reverse complement.
GATGGCATTCTCGATCATCGGCTGCAGCAGCAGCTTGGGAACTGTCTGATGGAGCAGGTCGGGCTCCACATCGAAGAGGATTCGCAGCCGCTCGCCGTAACGGAGCTGCTGGATTTTCACATAGGCCAGAGCGGTTTCCAGCTCGTCCCCAAGCCGGACCGTCCGTCTGTCATGACCCACTGTATAACGGAGCAGCCGCCCCAGAGCGGTGACCATGTCGGATACCAGCTCGCTTTCCCGGCGGATGGCCAGCATGTTGATGGACTCCAGGGTATTGTAGATGAAATGCGGGTTAATCTGGCTTTGCAGGGCGGCCAGCTCGGCTTCCTTCTCCCGCAGGCCAATCACATAAACCTCCTCCACCAGGCGGTCGATGCGCTCTACCATCCGGTTGAAATTGCGGCTGAGCTGCCCGATTTCATCCTCTGTTTCCACTTGGACGCGCTGTTTGAAGTCCCCCTGCTCAACGAGCCGCATCTTGTTTTTCAGGGCCGCCAACGGACGGTTCAGCCGGTAGGAGGAGTAGGTGGCCAGGGCGCCGGCCAGCGTCAGGCAGATAATTCCGATAAGCAGGGTCATATTGCGCAGCTCGTTGGTTTCCTTCATCAGAGACCGGATGGGAACGAAGCTGACCATCTTAATGTCTGAATAAGCGGAATAATCAGATATGACAAGGTAGGAGTAGCCTCCAAGCACCATACGTCTGGAGGTAGAGGCGTTGGGCATATCCGCTGCTCCAAGCAGCTCCTCGTATTGCCCGAGGGGCTGGCCTTCGCCGTTTTCCTTGAAGAACAGCTCATTCTGGCCGTTGACGACCAGCAGACTTCCCATGTCCTCAAATTTGACGTTGGAGACAATTTGCCGGAATACGTCCAGCTTCAGATCGATTTTGACAACACCCAAAGGGCGGTTGGTATTGGGCTCGCGGATCAGGCGGGCTACAGCAAAATAATCCTGCGGCTCCCGCTCAAAATAATACGAGGGGCGGTGTGTCGGAATCAGCACCCAGGCGCCGTCCGCCTTCTGTACCTGCTCATGCCAGCTTTCCAGGGCCAGGTTCGTGAAGGAGCGGATGGTGTTGGAATCCAGGTTGGAGAAGGTATAACCGTTGCCGGCAAAAATCTGAACGCCCCGGATTTCCGGCCGGTCATAGGTCACGCTGGCCATGTATAGCAGCATCTTCTCCAATTCGTCTACGGAGGGGCGCTGGTAACCAAGCTCCGGACCGCTGTATTTCTTCAGAATCGCCAGCACGCTGGGGTCGTAAACCGGCATAAGGGTAATGCGGCGCATTTCCTTCAGGGTCAGATCAAGATTCTGGTTCATCTGGCCGACCAGCTGCGCGGAATAGTCTGTAGCCCTGCGCTCGGTGGAAACAGAGAAATCATAGTAGGTTAACGCTCCTTGTAAACCAAGGGGAATGCCGATCAGCAGCAGGAAGATCACCAGGGTTTTGGAGCGCAGGCTCCATTGGGAAAGAGGGGGTATAGACGGCTTCCAAAAAGGTTTTTTGGCGGGTTTGTTCATAGGGCTGCCTCTCTGGAGACTCTCAAGCAGGGACTCCCAAAATAGTTTGTCCCATTATAGCACAAGTTTTTACGTTCATGTCAGGTAAGTTATCATGAGGACAGCGGGATCATTTTCCAGTCGGGGGTGGAGGTAGCTAGTGCGGAGAGGCGATGGGGCAAAAGTATGGATAAAAAAAAGCCCCGCCTAGGGCGTGTTTGCAAATACGCCCTAGGCTTAGGCTTTTTTCTTCTTGCCGGAAATGGTTATGATGGCTACCGCGGCGACAATGACGATTGCTGCGGCCAGAGAGTGCCCTCCTAGCTGCTCGCCAGCCAGAAACCAGCCCAAGGATACGGCTACCACCGGATTTACAAATGCATACGTGGATACCAAAGCAGGGTCTGCATTCTTCAACAGCCATATGTATGCGGTATAACCGAAGATGGAGCCAAACACGATCAGATACCCTAAGGCAGCGTACGAACGCAGGGAGATTTGAGCCACATCCAATTTTGACCAGTCTCCCAGAACAAAGGAGAACATCAAAAGCAGCAACCCGCCAACGATCATCTGCAGGGCAGTGGACAGCAATGGGGAAGAGGGCAATTTGGCCGTCCGGGAGAAAAGGGAGCCTGCTGACCAGGATATGGAGGCCACAATCAGTGCTGCAATTCCGATAAAGTCAAACCCATGGGTATCCGTTCCGCCGCCGGATTGCCAAACCAGCAGGAAGATCCCCACAAGACCCAGAATCACGCCAAGAATAATACCGGGGTTGGGCTTTTTCCGGCTACCCATCCAATTGAAGACGATCATCCACAAGGGAACCGCCGCCACCAAAAGCGATGCGATGGAGGAGGGTACCTTTTGCTCGGCCCAAGCCACAATTCCATTGCCGCCCAGCAGCAGCATGGCTCCGACAATACCGGCGTTCCGCCATTCCGTCAGACTGGGTTTGGTCCGGTCCTTCATACGGGCTACCACATAGAGAACGGCCCCCGCTATCAAGAAGCGGATTCCAGCCATCAGGAAAGGCGGCATGGTTTCAATGGCTACCTTCATGCCCAGGTAGGTGCCGCCCCAGAAGAGGTATACCGCAAATAATGCAATTCCTACCTTTAGAAGCTTGGAGCTCCCCGTTGCGGGAGCTTCCTTGCCGAGTGTCACTTGCTTCACATATTTCTCCCCTTTTATCCGGCGTCTATAGCAGGTCTATATTTCTTGTATTCCATTTTCATAGATAGTGGATAAAATAAAGGTTGTGGACGTTTCCCGGATTTCCGGAATTTGTACAATAGCATCAATCAGCTTGGTAATGTCCTCCGGGGCGGAAACCCTGAGCTTCAGCATCATACACCATTCTCCTGCCAGCCGCTGGCATTCCAGAATCATGACGTTGGGGATATCTATCGCCAAAATGGTGCGGGCCGTTTCGTTGTAATTCTGGCATTTGAACTTCACCATAATAAGGGCTTTGATCCTTTGCCCGGCTTGGCCCCAATCTACAATGCAGCGGTAGCCCTTGATCACGCCCTTCTTCTCCAGCTTGCTTACCCGCTGATGGACAGCAGGGCGGGAGATATGCAAAATCTTGCTGATTTCCTCATGGGACAGCCGTCCGTTTTCCTCAAGTAATTCACAAATTTTGATATCGATATCGTCCATAACCGCCTCCTGATGGCATTATAGCATGAAGCTGCCGGGATGTGACGTTTCGTTAC
>JAQSYT010000487.1 GCA_029256065.1 Paenibacillaceae bacterium | reverse complement strand
TTTCACAAAATAGCGGATTTCCTGTCCGGACAGATGCTGCGGATTATACCCGCAATAATGTGTGGCGGCTAAACTGACGGTGTACCTGAGGGACATCCAATATCCTCCTGCAGCGCCCTGTCGGCTCCTTGCTCCCCTGGCTATGCTCCGCTTGTTCTCTCCAAAAGAACTTTCCCCCTCCCAACTCCATCCTTGTTTTCATAATGACCCGGGGACAGGCATAGGATGAACTGACGGGCCATACGAGGGGACAAAGCTTTCTTCACTTGTGGGGAAGGTTTTAGAAGGAGAGTGAAGCTGGTGGAGGTTAAGGCCAATGTGCAGAGAAGACGGCAAAGCCGGTTGAGGGAGCTGCAGAGCCGCAGCGAGGGACAGGCAGGGGAATTCCCTGCACCGGTGGCGGGAGAGCGCTTTGCGCCCGCAGAAAAAAGGGCAGGGCTGCCGCTGCCCGAACAAAGGACGGGGCATCCCGCTTCCGCCGGTGATGGGACAAGGAGCAGCAGGGAAACGCATCCCGGCTTGCCGTTATATATGCGGGGCCAGCAGGAGAAGGATCATGGGGGCGACCCTGAGCTTGCCTGGAAAGAACGGCAAAAGGAGCTGCTCGCTTGGTATACGGAGGAGGAGCGGAGTGGCCCGGGAAGCGGCCGATATCCGGGGAAAGGTGAAGAAGATAACGGACATTATCCCGGGGGCGGACCTTTTTTCAGGCTGGTCCGGGTGAAGCTGATATTGGCTGGAGTGCTTTTTGCGGGTGTATGGGGGATGTTCCAGCTGAACAGCAGTTGGACTCAGAATGCCCAGGCTGTGGTGATGAAGGCCTTGACCCACGAGATGGACTTCAGCCAGGCAGCTGCCTGGTACCAGAAGACCTTCAGCGGCGCGCCGTCCTTTCTGCCTGCCTTTGGCGAACGGCAGAATGCGGTGAAGGTGCAGGCAAACAGGTCTGCCTCGCTATTGGTGCAGCCGGTGAGAGGAACCGTGATTAAACCCTTTTCCACCAGCCAGGAGGGGATCTGGCTGGCGGTTAAACCCGGCGCACAGGTGGCGGCGGTGGATCAGGGCAGGGTGGAATCCGCTGGACAAAAGGAGGGCTACGGCTATCTGGTGATGATCCGTCATTCGGACGGCCTCCGGGTGTCCTACGGCGGTTTGAATCCTGCCCAATGGCAAACCGGAGATTGGGTCAAGGCCGGTGAGGTTATCGGCAATTCCCTGGCAGAGACTGGAGCCTCCTCAGCCAATGTGTATCTGGCGGTTATGAAGGATGAGCGATACATCAATCCGCTGGATGTGGTGACCCTTGATTAAATGGGGAGGCGTGGAATACCGGCTTCATCCGCTGTTCCTCATCCTGATGCTGTTTTCCGTCTGGACGGGCTATTTTGCGGAAATGCTGACCTTGTTCGGAGTGGTGACCATCCATGAGCTGGGCCATGTTGCCGCTGCCCGCGCTTATGGGTGGCGGATCAGGCGGGTTCAGCTCCTCCCCTTCGGAGGAGTGGCCGAAATGGAGGAATCCGCCAATGTTCCGGCAAAGGAAGAAATGGTGGTTGCGCTGTGCGGTCCGCTGCAGAATGTGTGGATGGCTGTTTTTGCCGCCGCTATGCTGGAATGGGGGCCGGGTCAATCTGCGGAATATTGGGCCTATTTTCTCCAGGCAAACCTGATGATCGGGCTGTTCAATCTGCTGCCGGTGCTCCCTCTGGATGGAGGGAAGCTGGTGCTGGGGGGATTCAGCTATCTGTTTGCCTACCACCGCGTGTTATCCGCTGTTTTGCATACCAGCCTATTATTGTCCCTGGTTTTGGTGATTGCGGCTTTGGCCCGCTACGCGGCGGGGGGCGTCCATTTGAATCTGCTGGCCATCGGGCTGTTTCTTTTTTTTAGCAACTGGTACGGCATCAAGCATTTGCCCTATCAGTTTTTCCGGTTTCTGGTCAGCCGGGAGGTAAGCTCCAGCCGGATGAAGCAGGCAGGCCAGCCTCCCCAGATGCTGGTGGTGCCTTATGATCAGGAGCCCGTCCAGGTGCTGCGGCGCTTCAAGCGGGAACGCCATCATCTCCTGTATATTGTGGACCGGGCAGGCGGTGTGCTCCAGATTTGTCCGGAGGACAGGCTGCTCCGGGCTTATCTGTCCAGGGCCTCCAGCCCTCCGGGAACCCGCTGGGGAAAAGGAACAGGACCCGGCCGGGATAAGGGGGAAAAAATCGGTTAGTGTCGACACATTCCTCTTATGCTACAATATCTACATGGATTAGGAAGGTTTCCGGCGTGCTCCACGGAGTGCGCGGATTGAAATAGGCAATGGGGTGAATAGCGTATTGAAGAGAATTGTGGTTCGTTATGAGTCCGGCGCCAGCTCCGTTGCCTTGATGGAGGACGGAAGGCTGGCCGAGTTTTTTGTGGAGCAGCCCGCGGAAGGGGAACGGGCCGGCAATATTTACAAGGGCAAGGTCGTGAATGTGCTGCCGGGCATGCAGGCGGCGTTTGTGGATATCGGATTGCGCAAGAATGCCTTTCTTTATATTGATGATTTGCTTCCGGTTCACTTGGAGAAAAAGCCCAAGGTGAAGCCCTCCATCACCGAGCTGGTGCGGGAGGGCCAGGAAATCCTTGTGCAGGTGCGCAAGGAGCCCCTGGGCACCAAGGGCGCCCGGGTGACCACCCACTTTACGCTCCCTGGGCGGTGGCTGGTGCTGCTGCCTCATGCGGATTACGTGGCCGTTTCCCGGAAGATTGAG
>JAQSYT010000486.1 GCA_029256065.1 Paenibacillaceae bacterium | reverse complement strand
TCCCGGATCTGATTAATGGACAGGTTCTCCACCGGGTTCTTCCTGTTGGCAAAAAAGACAAAGGCGTCGCTGCCCAGCGGCGTCATCACAAACTCATCCTGCCTGGTGCGGACCAGCTCCTGTTGGGCTTGGGAGGGCTCCGCTACAATAATGATGTCCGTTTTTTTGTTTATGAGATTCTCATACGCGTTAGGGGTTGTGGTGCACATGACGATGGAATAAGGAAATTCATCGATGGACACATACAGGTTATTGCGCGTTTCCGTAGCTGAGTTCTCCTTGTTCCATTTCCCCAGTCCCTCATACACCGTCTCTGCAAAGGCGGCATATACGGGATATAACGCCGTCGCGCCGTCCAGCTTCGGCATCTCGTTTAGCTCTGTGAAGCTGATTTGCGGCTTATGTCCCAGTGTGGCCAGCCCGTTATTCTTCTTGAAGGGGGCCATTTTGGAAAGATCGTATTCACCCAAATCGGTTTTCATCCCTGCTTCCCCGTAGCGCAGCTTGGCGGCCCCATCCTGGATTTGGCTCTTATTGGCCATTCCGATGAGCAGCCAGCTGCACGCCACCACTGCAATCAGGCCTCCTGCAATCCATCTTCCACTGACTTTGCCAGAGAATGGGCGGCTGCGGAGATCCCAAAGCACAAAACCCAGGACAAAGCCTGCAGTTGCGGACAGCACAAGAACAGGAATTAAGCCGCCGTATCCTCCCAGCGCCAGGAGCAGACTCACAACCAGATAAGCCGGATTGGCCCAGGCGAAGGTCCCCCATGCGGAACTGTTGTAATTGCCGTTAGAAACGGCGTAGGCATTACCGGCAATGGAAAGAAGAACAAGCAGCGGAGCTGCAACCGGCAGATACCGGGCCCAAGGTGAGGAAGGTTTGCCGCGGCTGCCCGTGCAAAACGCCATCCCTCCTGCCCCTCCCACCAACAGCGGAATGGCAAACACCAGGCTTAACTGGCCAAGTCCGTATTCACCTCCGGCATGAAAAACATCCGTAAGCAGCAGCGGAACGAAAATCAGGGACAGCAATAATGGAAGGGCCAAAAAGATAATGAGCAGAATGTTGATGATATAGCCTGGTCTTAATCTGCGGTTTTCAGGAGCGGAAACCAAATAAGCACCTCCAAGGTAAATGAATCCAATATCCTATACAGGATACAGGTCCACCCATATTATAACATACCTTCCACTTTTGCCGGGCTGGCCGTACCTCCAGTCCAAGGGCTTTCGATACAACGGTTCAAATATGCTACAATAATCGCGTGTGGTTCACAAAGTCCAGCTGTCGGAGGTTTATGCTATGGAAGAGGTCATCATTATCGGTGCAGGCCCATGCGGCCTGTCCGCCGGAATCGAGCTGAAGCGTGCCGGCCTGAATCCCCTGCTTCTGGAAAAGCATGTGGTGGCGCACAGCATCAGCCAGTACCCCACCTACATGCAGTTCTTCAGCACACCGGAGCTGCTGGAAATCGGGGACTACCCCTTTTCCACGCCCAATGAAAAGCCTTACCGGCTGGAGGCGCTCACCTATTACCGCAACGTGGCCCAGCACAGCCAGGTCCGCATCCGCTCCTACGAGGAGGCGACGGCGGTGATTCCCCAGGCGGACGGAAGCTTTATTGTAGAAACACTGAACCGGCTGGGGGAAAAAACAGCCTATGCCGCCCGTGCTGTAGTGGTCGCCACCGGTTACTTCGACCACCCCAATCTGCTGGGCATTCCCGGAGAGGAGCTGCCCAATGTCACCCACTTCTACCGGGAGGCCCACCCGTATACAGGCATGAGGGTGTGCATTATCGGAGGCAATAATTCCGCCGTGGATGCCGCTATGGATCTGCTCAAGGCCAATGCCTCGGTTACCGTAGTGTACCGGGGAGCCGATTATTCCCCCAACATCAAACCCTGGGTCCGCCCCATCTTCGAAAGCATGGTGGACAAAGGGCGCATCCACATGCTGTTCAACTCCACTGTAGAGTCCATCAGCCTTGGCAGTGTAAGAGTAAGGACACCTGAGGGTGTGCAGGAGCTGGACAATGATTTTGTGCTGGCCCTGACCGGCTTCCGCTCCAGCCGCAGATTTTTGGCAGCAGCCGGCGTGGAGGTGGAAGGAGCCTGGGAGCTCCCCCGGTTTGATCCCGCCACTATGGAAACCAATGTGCCCGGCTTGTATCTGGCCGGAGTGGTGGCCGCGGGGCGGGACGCCAATGAGATCTTCATCGAAACCGGACGCAGCCACGGCAGGCTGATTGCCGGACATTTGCTGGCGCAGCGGGGCAGCGGAGCTGCGCAATAGCCTCCATGGTGCGGGGCTGGCCGGGTATGCACGCAGACGCAGGCAAAACAGGCCATAGCGGAAAGTACCTTCCGTTATGGCCTGTTTTTTGCCCCTGCCGCGGCGAATGGCGGTCAAACGCTTCCGCTTCCGGATGTATCCGGACTGTCGATTCGTTATTTTGCAAATTTACGCCTTTTTGCACATTTCGCGGACACAGGATACGCCATCGCCTCTACTCCCGCCCCAAACCAGCCGGTTTCCCCAACATAACGGAACCACAGTCCGCGAAAACGAAAAAACGTCCGTTTTTCATAAAATAACGTATCCTCTGTCCCCCGGACGCACCAGCCCCGGCTTCAAGCCAAGGAAGCGGGATCAGCCAACTGCTCCGGCATGCCTGCCTCCCCCAATCGCCTACCAATTTGGTCCTTACAAGTCTTCCTTAAATACCGGGCTGATGCGCAGGC
>JAQSYT010000135.1 GCA_029256065.1 Paenibacillaceae bacterium | reverse complement strand
CGCTGGTGGAGGATTGCAATCTGGTTCTCGTCAGCCATATCGGTCCCGGCGCCGTCAATCTGCTGAAGCAGATGGGCATCGATGCCCAGATTGGCGAAGGGCCAGTGGACTCTGCGTTGGACAAGCTGCAGCGCTTCCGCAAGCGTTTTATGGGTAGCCGGCCTGAGATTACCGGGGAATGAAAAAAAGGAGCCTGATGATATGAAGCTGATGTCGTGGAATGTAAACGGCCTGCGGGCTTGCATGAATAAAGGGTTTATGGACCGCTTCCAGGAAGCGGACGCGGATATTTTCTGCCTGCAGGAGACCAAGCTTCAGGAGGGGCAAATCCAGCTGGATCATGGGGAAGTGTATGGTCAATATTGGAATTATGCTGTAAAAAAGGGTTATTCCGGCACGGCGGTATTTACCCGGGTCAGACCGCTTACCATCCGGTACGGGCTGGAGGCGGATGAGGAGCCGGAGGGGCGTGTGCTGACCCTGGAATTCGAAGCCTTTTACCTGGTGAATGTCTACACGCCCAATGCCCGCAGGGATCTCTCCCGGCTGCCCCTCCGGATGGAGTGGGAGGACCGCTTCCGGGCTTATCTGATGCAGCTGGACAAGCATAAGCCTGTTGTGGTGTGCGGGGATATGAATGTGGCCCACCAGGAAATTGACATTAAGAATGCCAAGTCCAACCGGGGCAATTCGGGCTTTACGGATGAGGAACGGGAGAAGATGACCCTGCTTCTGGAGTCGGGCTTTGTGGATACCTTCCGCCTTCTGCATCCCGAACAGCAGGACGCCTATTCCTGGTGGTCCTATATGCCGAAGGTCCGGGAGCGCAATGTGGGCTGGAGGATCGACTATTTTCTTGTGTCCGAGCGTCTGTCGCCCAAGGTGAAGGAAGCCTTCATCTGCCCTGAGGTGATGGGCAGCGACCATTGCCCAGTAGGGCTGGTGCTTGAGGTTGAGGCATGAAACGAACGGCAGGGAGGGCCCTAAAAGGGGAGGGGCGTCTCCGTCAGAGCCAGTTCGCCATGCTGAAGCTGATGGGCGTTCTTTTTCTGGCCGGCCTCCTGCTGTATACGTATCAGGTCATTACCGCTCCTCATGACCGCCCGAGGGCAGCAGGGGGTGTGCTGGACGCGGCAGATTGGGATTTCTCTGCAGAAGGCGCTATTCCATTGTCGGGTGAATGGATGTTCTACCCCGGTCTCCTGACGCCGGAGGATTTCCGCAGGGATGCTGATCTTGCCGGACAAGGCACGCGGATCATGCTTCCGGGTAGTTGGGACAGCTACATGAGCGAGGGAGGCGTGCAAGGGATTGGATCTGGCACTTATCGTCTGGAAATCAAGCTCCGGGACCCGGGCATGTATGGCGTGCGGTTAAAAAAGGTACGGCTGTCCAGCAGGGTTTTCCTGAACGGGGAGGAATTGGGGGGCACCGGCAAAACTGCGGACAATGAAAAGGATTTTGTCCCCAGCAATCTGCCGTTTTTCGCGGTAGGCAAGGGGGAAGCCGGCACTGCGGAGCTGTTGATCCAGGTGTCCAACTATATGCTGATGACCAAAAACGGCATGAGCCAGGCGCCGGAATTCGGGTTTGCCGAACAGGTTATGAACAACCGGGACCGTTCCCGGCTGGAGGACATGGCCCTGGTTACAGCCATGCTGGTTTTCGGCTTTTATTTCACCGGAATGTTCAGGCAGTGGCGGGAAGAGCGGCATTTTATGTATTTAAGCCTGTTCTGCTTGTCCACCGGCTTCTTCTTCAGTATAGATAATGAGATTCTGGCAGCGCTTGTGGTGCCGCAGCTGCCATTTATCTGGCTGCATAAGCTGCTGTTTGTCCTGGCTGTGCTGTCCTTCTATTTTTTTATTCTATACATGTCCAGCTTTTTGCAGGATCGGGTGGGGGTGATCCGCCGGGGGCTGCCATGGGTTCTGGCCGCGTATATCGGCCTTGTGGTGCTGCTCCCCAATGATGCCCTGCGGATAACGTTTTGGCCCAACCTCCTCTTTCAGACCATTGCGTTTTTGGCAATATTCTACTTGCTGTACCGGGGGTTCGTTCACAACTCTCCCGTTGTCTGGTACTTGGCCCTGGTGGCGGTGTTTATGACGGTCACGGCTGTCTCTGCCCAATTCCGTTACCAAATGGCCCGGGATAATGCCACCATTGCCATATTAAGCCCGCTGCTTCTGGTGTTCTCTCAAGCATTATTGGCCAATTTCCGGGCCCAGCAGATCATGGACCGGAGCCGCCAGCTGTCGGAGCAGCTTCTGGAGTATGACAAGCAGAAGGACGAATTTCTGGCCCGGACCTCCCATGAGCTGCGGACGCCCCTGCACGGGATGATCAACCTGTCCCAAATTTTGCTGGACGACCGGAAGGAGCCCCTGTCTGCGGCGCACCGGGAGCAGGTCCGTATGCTGAATTTATCCGGCAGGCGGCTGGCCGACCTGGTGCAGGATATTATGGACTTGAACTTAATCCGTACAGGAGAAATCCGTATACGCCGGACCGCGGTGGATTTGGTGCTGGCAGTGCGGCTTGTGCTGGATATGCTGGCTGTTTCTATGGTCAAGAAAAATGTGGAGCTGCAAAATGAGCTGGCCGAGGACCTGCCTCTCTTGTATGCGGACGAGAACAGGGTGAAGCAGATTCTCCACAACCTGGCGGAGAATGCGCTGAAATTTACGGAACAGGGATACGTGCGCATTTCCGCCCGTGTAGAGGGGGGAATGATGGCGGTATCGGTGGAGGATACAGGCTGCGGCATTCCGGAGAAAGCGCTGGACCGGATCTTCCAGCCCTTTCAGCAGGCGGAGGGGGCGGTGTGGAACCCGGGTGTTGGCCTGGGACTGAGTATTACCCGCCAATTGGTGGAGCTGCAGGGCGGGACTATTGCGGTCCGCTCAGAGCCCGGGATGGGAAGCTGCTTCACCTTCACCTTGCCTATTGCCCGCTCTGCCCAATCCTATGTTCGCCTAGTCAGCACCAAGAAAACGGCGGATGATTATCTGGCTGTGGAGCTGCCTGCCGGGCCCCGGACCATACGCTCCTTTGAGGCGGCGGGCAAGGAGGGCATGGTTCTTCTGGTGGACGACGAGGAGGCTAACCTCAAGGTGCTGATGGAGGTTGCAAGTTCCATGGGCTGGGGCTATAAGGCCTTCACCGGCGGCGCTGATGCTCTGGTTTGGCTGGAGGGGGCGGGCAGGCCGGAGCTGGTGCTGCTGGATCTGATGATGCCCGTTATCTCCGGGCTGGACATCTGCCGTGAAATCCGCAAGCGTTACAGCCATGCGGAGCTTCCTGTGCTGATGCTGACCGCCTCCGGCCGGCAGGAGGATGTGGTGGCTGCCTTCGAGGCGGGAACCAACGATATTCTGCAAAAGCCCTTCGAGCTGGCGGAGCTCCGCGCCCGGGCCGAGTCCCTGCTTGCCATGAAGCGGGCATCACGGCATGCAGTCCAAAACGAAATGGAGTATCTTCAGGCGCAGATTACACCGCACTTTCTTTACAACAGCTTAAACTCCCTGATCGGTCTAAGCTACAAGGACCCGGACAAGCTCCGGGAGACTATTTATCAGCTGACTACCTATCTGCGGGCAAAATTCACTTACAGCTTCCAGCAGGAGCGGGTTCCTCTCCAGGAAGAGCTGGAGGTGGTCCGGGCTTATCTGGCCATCGAGCAGCTGCGGTTCGGGTCCAGGCTTCAGGTGTCCATTGAGATTGACTCGGATACGGACTGTATGATGCCGCCGCTTCTGCTGCAGCCGCTGGTCGAGAATGCGGTCCGACATGGCATCGGCCAAAAACCGGAGGGCGGCAAGGTGGAGATCTATGTGAAAAGGCTGGGCCATGGCACGCGGTTCACGGTGTCGGACAACGGGGCGGGCATGACCCCGGACCGGCTTGACATTATTAAGCTAGGCCAAGCGGCGGGAGTGGGCATCCGCAATGTCTCCCGCCGGCTGCAAATGCTCTACGGGGAGCGCCTATGGATCGAAAGCGTGCAGGATGAAGGAACTGTAGTCACATTCCACCTTCCGGAGGAGCCTTATATCTCATGATCAAGATACTGGTAGTGGATGATGAGTGGATTGCCTTGGATATTTTGGAGATTTTGCTGGGGGAGATCGAAGGTGTTGCGCTGGCGGGCAAGTGTGTCCAGGTCAAGGAGGCGCTGGACACGGCGGCAGCGGAGAAGCCGGATTTGATCTTCCTGGATATCGAAATGCCCGGAATGAGCGGGCTGACTGCCTTTGAGCGGTTCAAGGAAATATGTCCGGAGGCGGAAATTGTATTTGTTACAGCCTATCAGCAGTATGCGGTAACGGCTTTTGACCTTTCGGCTATGGATTATCTGTTGAAGCCAGTCTCCCTGGAGCGCCTGGTGCGAACTGTTGAGCGGTATAAGAGCCGGCAGGGGATTAAGATGGAGCCTGTGGAGGAGCCGCTGTCTCAAGGGCGTGGGCCCAAGGTCAAGGTGCTGGGAAGTCTGGAGGTGTATGGGGAAACGGGAAGCCTGCTGGCCTGGCGGACCAAGAAGACAAGGGAGCTCTTCGCGTTTTTGCTCCACCAGAAGGGTCCGGTCTACCGTGACCGGATTCTGGACAGTCTGTGGCCTGAGCTGGATCTGGACAAGGCGCAGACCCTGTTCCACACCTCTCTCTACCAGCTGCGCCATACCTTGAAGCAGGGCGGCTACGGCCAGATGGTGTCCTTTGCCGATGAACGTTATATGATGAGCCATGAGGATCTGCGCTGTGATGCGGATGAGCTGGAGCAGCTGCTGGCTGCAGACCGGAACGGGAAGCGAGCTGCGGAGGCATTGGCTTTGTACCGCGGGGATTATCTGGAGGAGGAAAGCTATGCCTGGTCGGAAATGAGGCGGTATAAGCTCCGTTCCTCTTTTCTGGAATATCTGCATCATGTGGCCGGGCAAGCCAAAGGAGGCCGCAGGGAGGCGGTGCTGCGCAAGCGCATCGAGCTGGAGCCGTATACTGACTCCCACTACCGGGATTTGCTCCTCCATCTCCGGGAGCAGGGGAGCTCCGCGGCGGTGGATGAGCTGTACCGGCAGATGCGGGACAAATACATGGCAGAGCTGGGAATTGAACCTTCTCTTTCTCTGGAAAAGTTGTTGAAAGAGAGCTGAGGGGGCTGTCCGGCCGGAAACGGAAACAATCAACAGGCGGGCTCCCTCAGGGAAACCCGCCTGTTGACACTACGGTTGCATGTTAGGCACCCGGCTCCTTACATGTATACGTGCTGCTGGTTGTAGCCGGCGGCTTGCTGGTTTTGTTGGCCGAGCTTCTGCTTGGCGAACTGGAAAGCCTCCTGGCCGGATTTTTGGTAGGTTTGGATTTGCTTTTGAATTTCCTGCCCTTGGGCCGGCGAGGAGGCGTTGTACATATTGTTCTGCTTCATCAGTGTGTAAACCTGGCCTTGCATGGTCAGGGTGCTGTTCAGCAGATCGGTAAAGGTTTTGCGCAGGGATTCATCGTTGCATTCAGTAACCGCAGTTGTATATTCCCGGGCTGTGCGCTTCAGGTCGCAAAGAACGGTATACAACCAGTCCTTTTCGCTCAGGAGATTCTGGGCCGCTTGCTGCTGTTGCTGCTGTTGTTGCTGTTGTTGTTGCTGCACAAAATGATCCTGGTTGTACTGCCCGTATTGGTTTTGCTGATTCATATGTCTCTTCCTCCTTTCGGTTATTAGTGCTGCTGCATGCCGGACATTTGCTGCTGGTTCGCGGCAAATTGGCCATTGGTGCTGTTCATGCCTTGATGAAGCACGTTCATCAGGGTGTGCAAATGCTGCTCGTGGGTTTGCACTTGAGCCTGACACAGGCTGCGTACTCCCGGATTCGTGGTAATGGATGCGACGGCGGCGCATTGCTTCAGCATCAATTCCTCGTTGGACATGGAGTCAACAATGTACTCCAGTTCTTTGGCGGTTGGTGTTTGCATGTTCATCCTCCTTTCTGTAATTACCAAAACTTACAATTCCCCAATTTAGACAAAGTATGTGCTCCCGGATAAAACGTTTGGTCTTTTGACAAAAGATTATAAGTGGGATGCTGATGTAAGCTATGCAAAAAAACCGTCAGGCAATATGCCATGACGGTTATTGCACGTTGTGAAATGCTACCGCGGAGCCGGCTCGTCGGTTGCGGGGGTTGTGCTGATTTCCCCGGCAGTCTTTTGTTTGCGCCTTCTTCTCCACAGCCGCCACCCGACTGTCGCGACCCCGGCCAGCATGAGCATAATGACGTATGTATGCGGCTCAAAACGGACCGACATGATCCCTAGAGGAACAAGAGCCAGCACAAAAATGTAGATCTTGTTGCCCAGCACGGTGGCGTACAAAAACGGCCGCATACCCACCGAGCTTAGCCCTGCCGCCACATTGACCATACTGGTTGGGATAAAGGGGAATACCCTGCCGATAAATACGACCCAGAAGGCATTGTCCTCAATACGGTCCCGCAGAGCGGGCTTCAACCACCGGGCAAAAAAATCCTGAAGCCAATACCTTGCCGCCCAAAAGGAAACCATTCCTGCCACGATGCTGGTGGCCCAGCTCCACAGATAGCCGCCGGTAAATCCCAGAATGCTGACATTCATCGTGATCAGGAGAATAAACGGAATAACTGTAAACAGATTTTGAATGACCATCAGCAGGAGCATAAGCCCCAAAAACAGGTATTTGCTATTCTCCGAAACCCCGCGGCCTGCCTCTGGGTCACCGGATAGAACACCCGTCACAAGATCACTGCGCCATACAATGAGCAGGAGAACGGCGATCAAGGCGAAGGAAAGCAGCTTGATCCAGATTTTCATTCTGTCCCCTCCTCACAGTCACTAATTAATATATACCCTGCTTGCAGAAAAATGGGCCTGTCCCTTCCTCAAAAAAGTAGCGCCGGCCAGAAATATATGTTACTTTATATAACAATAATCTCACATGTAGTTGCCGCCAGCAATATGCCGCATAGAATATGGTTAAAGTATATCCGGTGAGGGGGGCGAAATGGATGGAAACCGACAAAAGGTTTGATTGGCTATCTCTGCTGCCTATGGTGGATCTTCATGTGCATCTGGACGGCTCTGTCCAGCCGCAAACGCTGCGGGAGCTGGCGCAGGAGCAAGGCAGGCCCCTGTCCGGAGAGTCCGACGGGCGGCTGCTCCGGCTGATGCAAATTGATGAGGGCTGTTCGAGTCTGGTGGAATATCTGGGGAAATTTGATTTTGTGCTGCCCTACCTTCAGACGGCCCGGGCTTTGGAACGGGTAGCCTATGAAACGGTGGAGCAATCGGCGCGCCTTAACGGACATTATCTGGAGGTTCGCTTTGCCCCCATGCTTCACACAAGAGCAGGGCTTAAGCCTGACGAGGTGATCGGCCATGTTCTGGCCGGACTGAGGCGGGGGGAGCGGGAGCTGGGGGTTGCCGCCCGGGGAATCGCCATCTGCATGCGCCATCATCCGGAAGCCGACAATCTGCAGGTGGTGGATGCCGCAGCGGACTACCGGAAGCACGGGCTGGTGGCGGTGGATCTGGCGGGAGACGAAGCCCATTATCCGCCCCACCTTCACGAGGAAGTATTCCGCCAGGCCGGACGATACGGACTTCCGGTGACCATTCATGCCGGAGAGGCGGCGGGGGCGGAGAATATTGCAACGGCGGTAAACCGGCTTGGCGCCACCCGCATCGGCCATGGCGTCCGGGCCAGGGAGAATCCGGATGTGCTCAAGCTGGTCCGGGACCAGGGCATTCCCTTGGAGCTTTGCCCTGTTAGCAACATCCAGACCAAGGCGGTCTCCGCCTGGGAGGACTATCCGGTACGGGAATACTTTGACCATGGCCTCCTGCTGACCATCAATACGGATAACCCGACTGTATCGGGAACCAGCCTCCACCGGGAATATTCCGTGCTGGCGGAGCGCTTCGGCTTTGGCAAGGAGGAGGTGGCGAGGCTGATTATGAATGGCGTGCAGGCGGCGTTTCTTGAAAAAGAAGCCAAGCAGAAGCTGACCGGGCAGTTCCGGACCCGGTTCCGGGAGCTGGGGATTCACGTTTCGTAGGGGAGCCTCGTGGCTAATATCATAAAAGCAGGGCATGTCTGCCGGTGGCGGGTCATGCTCTTTTTTGTATTACAAATGGTTGGCTCATTAAGATTGGCAGCAGATGAGGTTTTCTATCGGGCTGGTTTGTGTTACCATTTTGAGTAAAAGCATTGCAGCGGCTTGTTGAATTGGCATAAGGAGGAATGACCGTGATCGGCAAACCCCGGTTGATTGATCCGTCCGTAATAGTCAGGAAAGCTTACCGGAAGACTCTGGAGATACGGAATAAGCAGCTTACCATCGAAGTGGAGGATGCCCTGTATGCGCCTATGGGGGAAGGGGAGGAGCCTAGGCTCCTGGACGAGCCGCTGGTGACCCAGATGATCAGAGGCATTGCTGCCGCTGTGACCCATAATGCCTCTCCCTACAATCCTGTCCCGGAGCGGATTGTGATTTCCCGCGGGGCTCCGGCGGGGGATGCGGACGGTTCTGACGGTGGGGAAGTGTCAGGCCATTTTGCCGAAGGTATGGACGCAAAGGCGCAGCCTGCCTCTCCTGTCTCTCATCAAGTCTCCACCCCGGGTTTATGGTCCGCCTGCACACCCAGATGGACATTAAACGAGGTCAGCTTGAGCCAGGAGGCCAGAAGCCACATTGAAGCTGCGCTGGTAATGATCCGCCATCGTGAGAAGCTGTTCGGGGAATGGGGGCTGGAGGAGTCCCATTTTGACGGGCGGGCCATTGTGCTGAACTTCTACGGTCCTCCCGGCACTGGCAAAAGCATGACCGCCGAGGCGCTGGCCGGCACCCTGGGGCGCCAGGTGCTGCTGGTGAATTACGCGGAGCTGGAATCCAAGTTTGTCGGGGAGACGCCGAAGAATATCAAGTCCGTCTTTGCTGCCGCTTCAGGGGCCGGGGCGGTGCTGGTGTTCGACGAAGCGGACTCCTTCCTGGGCAAACGGCTGACCCATGTCCAGCAATCCTCCGACTACGGAGTCAATATCAGCCGCAGTGTGATGCTGCTGGAGCTGGAGCGTTTCGATGGTGTGGTGGTGTTTACCACCAATCTGCTGCAAAATTATGATGATGCTTTCCGCCGCCGGATATTGGCCCAGGTTGCATTCCGTTATCCCGATGAATCGGAGCGGACCGCCATCTGGGAGCGGCATCTTCCCCGGCGTCTGCCTCTGGGCGGGGAGGTGAATCCGGCTGTGCTGGCAGCGGCTTTTGACCATATGACCGGAGCGGATATCAAGGACATGGTGCTGTATGCGTCCGCCTTATGTCTGAAGGAGGGCGGCCAGGCGGTGGAAATGCACCATTTCCGGCTGGCGGCGGACTATGTGGCCTCCCGTTATGTTCAGGAGGAGGGAGGTCCGGACCCGTCTTGATGCACCGGCCTTCATCTTGTGGAATAATAGAAGCATGGGTCTGAACCTTGCAGAAAGAAGGGATTGTTTTGGAACGGGTAGGATTGGTGCTGGAAGGCGGAGGGATGCGGGGAGTGTATACGGGAGGCGCATTGGAATGCTTCCTGGAGCATGGCATCCGGGTGCCGTATATCATCGGTGTTTCGGCGGGAGCCTGCAACGCGGCCTCTTATATTTCGGGCCAAAAAGGGCGCAACAAGACGGTAACGATTGATTATGTATCCCATCCCCGTTATGTGGGCGTCCGCAATCTTTTTCGGGAGAAGAGCATCTTCGGCTGGAGCCTGATCTTTGATGAGCTGCCCAACAAGCTGGTGCCCTTCGATTATGAGTCCTTCTACCGGGATCCGGGCAGCCTTTGGGTCGGGATGACGGATGCGGTTTCGGGACAGCCGGTTTATGTGGAGAAGCGGGAAACGGAGAAGGCCGGCAATATTCTGGACATCATCCGGGCCTCCAGCAGCCTGCCGTTTGTTTCACCGCCCGTGCTGTCCGGTGGCCAGGTGCTGTTTGACGGAGGGATCAGCGATCCGATTCCGGTGGGCAAGTCGATTGCCGACGGGAACGGCCTGCAGATTATCATCTCCACGAAGCCTGCCGGCTACCGGAAAACCCCCTTCAAGCAAGGCTGGCTTGCGCGGCGGATGTACGGCAAGTACCCGGGGCTGGTGGATGCTCTAGTGAACCGCTACCAGGTCTACAACCAGTCCATGGAGCTGGCGGAGGAGCTGGAGCGGCAGGGCAAGGCTATCCTGATCCGTCCCTCTGCCCATATTGAGGTGGGGCGGATGACCAAGGACCAGGCTAAGCTGACGGAGCTGTATGAGCTGGGGTACCGGGATGCAGAGGCCCAGCTGTCGCGGGTTAAGGAATGGGTGGAGACGCCGGCGGCGCTGGCGTAGGATAACTAGGGCGTGTCTGAAAACCCGCTTGAGGGCATCTTTCACCGCCTTTCCGCCCCGAGCTATCGTCACTTCCGCTTGACGTACCCCCCGGTACGCCTTCACGAAAGTTCCTTGCCTTGGACGAAAATTCGGGTATTATCTGCTCCCCTCGGAGTGTTCAGACACGCCCTAGAAGGACCTGAGCCGTTGATGGCGCAGGTCCTTTTTTTGGCGTATAGTGATCATCTGCTGCCGGAGGGCACTAAGCAGACGCCCTGAGAGGTGTTGCCCCAGCGGACTCAGGATCCGCTAATAGATGGAAAAGCGGTGTTTTTTCAATTACGCGGACTGACGATTCGTTATTGGGCGGAATGTGGCGATTAAAAGCTCAAATTAGGAAAATAACGTCCTGTGAGTCCGCGAATATATTCCAAAGCAGCCAATTGGGCAATTTAACGGAACCTAGGTCCGGTTGCCTGGGGGCTCTTTAAGGAGTCTGCGGTTGCCGCTCGCTATGCCGCTGCCTGCGGGGATACCGTCCGATTCGCAGGTCCGTCCGCCGGCGGAAACCCGGCTTGTCATCTTATCCCGTCCTGATTTCTCCGGCTGTGGTGGAGAGGGGAGGCTTAGCCGCCTGGCGGTTCCAGGCGGAGTGGGCCCAATAGGCTCCTGCGGAGAACAGAGCCGCTCCCAGCGCCAGCCAGGCCACTGGAGGCAAGCCGCCCGCATCATACAGACTGCCCATCACATAGGGGCCGATAACTCTGCCTCCTGAGCCGATGCCGCCGGCCAGGCCGATGTAGAAGGGGGCGTGGGCTCCGCCATGCTCGGATAGATACGCTGGTATTGCCGGGGAAATAAGCATTTCCCCGATGGTAGCGAGAATCATGCCCAGAACCATGCCGGGATAGCTTTGCAGCAGCAGAATACAAGCATACCCGGCAGCATAAAACAGGCTGCTGGCCGTCATTTGAGCGGAGACAGTGCGGGTCAGGTAACGCTTGATCAGCCCTAATAGCGGCTGGGCCACAAAGATGAGCAGTCCGTTCAAGGTCCACAGAAAGCCGTAATATTTTTTGGCCATGCCCTCTCCAACGATGAAGGGAGAAACGCCTGTGTTCCAAATAGAGTTGCCGATATGGAGCAGGAGAGCGCCGCAGGCCAGCAAAAGGTAGAGCCGTACGTTGCACAGAAGCGGCCAGGCACCAGGGGATGCCGGCTTATTGCCGGCTTGGCCAGCCTTTTGGCCAGTCCCTCGGGCAACATCGGTGGATTTCAAGTAGAAGAAGAAAAATACGGCGAAAAACGCTGACGTCGCCCCGTTGGCGATAAAGCTGAGATGATACGAAAAATCCGCCAAAAAGCCGCTTAACGCCGTGCCCAGCGCCACTCCGATATTATTGGCAACATAAATAATATTGAAAATTTCCGCCCGCCGTTCGGTAAAACGGAAGCCGATGTAGGATTGGATAGCCGGCAGGGACATGGAATTAAACAGCCCGATCAGCCACATGGCCCCGATGAAGAGCTGCCAATTGCCGCTGAGGAGTGGCAAAACCAGCAGAATGGAGGCGTTCAGCGCCAAGGAGCCGGTAACCAGCCGTTTGACACCAACCCGGTGATACAGGGCGCCACCCAGCAGCTGGCCGATGATGCCGCCTAAGGATTGAGCCAATATGGCAAGCCCGGCATCTGCCAGGCTCCGCCCCAGCTCATCGAAGACATACATGGAAACCAGCGGCCACATAAGGGCACCGCCAGTGGTATTAATAAGACTGGCAATCAGGAATACATTCAATTCTCTTGGATTGCGGCGTAACGGATTCATGCCGGATTTACTCCTGTTCAGCATAAAATTTTCCATAAATTGTTGGAATTAAACAAAGGTCAGAGCATTATCCTAGTCTACTTCGGTGTACAGGAGGATGTCAATGCTTCTTATAGCCTTTTCCAGAGCATGTTGCATTGTCCGCCTGTCAGCGGCGTGATTTCACAGTCTTAGGTCAATATAAGTGATTTGTCTCTTTGCAGGAGGCAAAATGACATTTTTGTCTTTTGAAAATGGACAAACACATCCATGCTGCTTCCCCGTTAAACAGAGGATTGAACACTTTCCAACGGCTTACGGAGGGGTGTGGCTTTGGGAATATGGGCGGCAGCAAAAAACTAACGGCGGCCACAGCCGCTATGAAGCGAACAAGAAGCCGTTTGGAGAAGGTTGGGGTGATATAAGGGCGCTGGCCGCCGTTAGATTTTCCAAGCCCCGATATTCGGCGCAATAAGGGCTCACACCGCCGTTAGATACGCCCACGCCCTCCAGACGGCCATCGCCACAGAAGAAAGGCCCTATTGCAATTGCCCTGCCGCCTTCCCCGCGCAGGCAAACCATTCCCCGGTTTGAACGCAAAAAAGAACTGCCGGCTAAATCCGGCAGTTCTTTCCTCCATCATATTCCGGAATCGGAGCTTACTCCTCCGGCTCTTCCTCATCCAGCAGCACCACATCCAAGTGGGTGGTCTGATTATTATTGATAATGAAGCCC
>JAQSYT010000134.1 GCA_029256065.1 Paenibacillaceae bacterium | reverse complement strand
CAGCGGGAACAGGTACTGCTTCACCACCTGCTCCAGCGCAGCCCGCTCCGCCTGGTAGCTGCTGTAGTCCTCCGCGAAGCCAAGGAAAATATCCGGCTTTTGAATCTTATCCAGCTCGGTGAAAATCTGCTTCACCGTGTCATAGCCCGGGTCAAACAGCATAATCTCCGGATTCCGCCAGGCCCACCCGTTCATGGATTCACGGGGGAAGCCGTTGGAGTTTTTGTCGCCCAGCATTTTATAATAGCCGTTTTCCACTGCAAAGTTCTTGCCCTCAATCCCGTATTGCGTCAGCCAGTTATAGCGTTTGTCGGTAACCAGCTTCTCATAGAAGGCCAACGCCCGCTCCGCATTTTTGCTGCTTTTGGGAACGGCATAGCCGTTGTGGATAGGATGCACCGGTGTGGCAAAGCCGTTGGATAGCCCGTAAGGGGAGTACCCCAAATCCCAATCCGGATGAGCGGATTTGATTTTTTGCAGGCTGTCATTGTAGCGTGTGGGATTATCGCCGATAATGGCGGCTGTTTTGCCGTTCACCAAGAGGTCCGTGGTGGCATCCTTGATATTCAGCACATTCTTCGGGAAGTAGCCCTTATCGGCCCAGCTCTTCATGGTCAGCATATCCTGCTTAAACTCATCCGACTCCCAATAGGAATACACATCATTAGGCTTGTTGTATTGAATGCCCAGCCCGTACGGAACCGCTCCTACCCATCCGCGGAATTCGCGGAAGCCGTTGATCACTCCGTCAATAGCTGCGTTGGCGGTGAGCGGAGTCATGGTCGGCTCATTCTTCTTGATGCCGTCCAGATAGGCCTCGAAGGTCTTCATATCCGTCGGCTTCGGCAGATTGTATTTCTTCCGCAGGTCCTCCCGCCATACAAAACCTCCGGTGACATATTCCTTGTACGTGGAAGGCACCGTATAGATTTTGCCGTTGATCTTCACGGCCTCCCACATGTCCTTGGGGACGAAGGAATAGAGCTTCGGCGCCGCCTTGGGCAGCAGATCGCCGATATCCAGGAACGCCCCGCTTTTGGCATAGGCTTGGAATTCCGCCCATTCGGTGGTATAGATCAGATCCGCATCCTGCCCCGAGGACAGAAGCAGCTTATATTTCTGCTGCCAGTCGGTCCAGGTGGTGTAATTAAACTTCACCGTAGCGTTGAGATCCGCCAGGGCCAGCTTGTTCACCTCCGCTTCGATCACCGACAGATCCTTAGGTGCGCTGCCCAGCATGTAGAACTGGAGCTCCACCTTCTTGGAGGTGTCAATTCCCGGCTTGGCGGTGGCTTGTGCGGCAGCGCTTGCACCCGCAGACGCACTGGGGCTTGCTGTTGCCGCCCCGTCATCCTTGCCCGCACAGCCCGCAAGCGCCGTAACGGCCAGGGAAGCGGTAAGCAGGGTGGAGACGAGCCTTCCTTTGTACTGTTTCATGTGAATCCTCCCTTTTCATGTACATGAATATGTTAACCGGCCCCAAATTACCCATAAGCCAGGTTTAACCTTTTACAGCGCCAATCGTCAAGCCCTTTACGAAATAACGTTGGATAAACGGGTACAACAGCACAATGGGACCTGTAACAATCAGCGCCATCGCCATCTTGGTGGACTCTGTAGGAACATCCTGGGACAGAGCCACTCCCGTTCCTGCCCCCATATTGGCCAGGAAGGAAATGGTGTTGATGATGTTGTAAAGATAATACTGCAGCTGGTACATATTCTGGTCGTTGATGAACAGCGACGAGGAGAACCAGTCGTTCCAATAATGCAGGGCCAGGAATAAACCCACGGTAGCGATCCCCGGCAAAGAAAGCTGGAGAACAATTTTCCAGTAGATGGTGAAGTCATTGGCTCCGTCAATTTTGGCGGACTCCACAATCTCATCGGGGACGGCGGAACGGATGAAGTTTTTCATCAGAATAATCAGGAACGGGGACATAAGCCCCGGCAGCACCAGCACGGCATAGGTATCCATCAGCTTGAAATACTTGGTCAGCATGATGTACCACGGGATCAGGCCGCCCCCGAACAGGGTGGTGAAATAGATATAGAAGGACAGCTGGTTGCGGTATTTGAAATCCTTGCGCTGCAGGACATATCCGGCCATGGTGATCAAAAACAGTCCCAGCAGAGTTCCGATTACCGTTGTCGTCCCGGTTACCCCATAAGCCCGCAGCACCTCCTGGGGAAATTGAAACACCATCCGGTACCCGTCCAGGGAAAGCTTGGGCGGAATCAGATTATAGCCCTCCCGGATAATCGACTCGTTGTCCGTCAAGGACGCGGAGATAATCAACAGAAACGGAATCAGGCAGACCACGGCTACAAGGGTGACGATCAAATAAGCAAACACCTGAAAAGTCCGGTAATACTTTTCGTCTTTGATTTTCATACGTTAGGGCCTCCTTAGAACAACGCGTACTCATCATTCAATTTGCGGATAATCCAGTTCACCGTCATGATCAGAACGAAGCCGAACAGGGACTGGTACAGCCCCGCAGCAGTAGCCATGCCGATCTCGAAGGTTACCTTCAAGGAACGGAACACATAGGTGTCAAGAATATCCGTCGTATTGTACAGAAGACCGTTGTTGCCGATGAGTTGGTAAAACAGATCGAACTGGCCCTTCATGATACTGCCCAAGGCAAACAGGAGCAGCAGCACAAAGGTGGATTTCAGCATAGGCACCGTAATGTACCATATCCGCTGAAGGATGTTGGCCCCGTCAATTTTGGCCGCTTCATAATATTCCTCGCTGATTCCGGTTATCGCCGCCAAATAGATCACCATGCTGTAGCCGATGTTCTTCCACAAGTAGAAGATGATGATCAGGAAAATCCACACCACCGGCTTGCTGTACACATCCACCGGCTCCATCCCGAAGGACTTCAGCATGGTGTTCCACACGCCGGTTTCATAATTGAAAATGTTGTAGACGATAACGCTTAAGATAACGAAGGAAATGAAGTAGGGCAGGAACATCACTGATTGGGTCAATTTTTTGAACCATTTGATCCGCAGCTCGCTGAGCAGAATGGACAGGGCAATGGCCAGCACGTTGACCAGCAAAATAAAGGCCACATTGTAGCCCAGAGTATTCAGGGTTAACCGGGCGAGAATCCCCGACCTCCATAGAAACTCGAAGTTCTTGAAGCCGACAAACTCACTGTTGAACAGGCTGGTGTTAAAATCGAATTTGGTAAAGGCGTAGTAAATCCCTACCATGGGAAAATAATTGTTCACCAGAAAAAACAATAATGCCGGCAGAATCATCAGAAATAACAGCCGGTTCTTCACAAGCTCATGCAGGAAGCCTCTCTTCCTCTTGGTTCCCGCGGCAGTCTGTACGGACGCTCCTCCATTAGCCGGGCCTGCGGCAGCTGTGGTTCCCTCTGTGGCGCTCAAGCTCCATCCCCTCCTGTTTATCTTCTCCCAAGCGTTGCCGCTTTGTGATTTTGATTATAGGGATGGACTGCGGGGGAAGGGTAGTGCAACATTGCGGGGTTTGTGCAGAAAGCAAATATTTCCCGTGTGAAGATTTCATCACGGATTGCACAATTCCAAACCTAGGAGTCTGACCGACGGAGTGGCTGGGGCGAATCAATATTCATTGGGTTCCATTCCTTACCGGGAAAGGAGTGCCTTGGAGGCTCAAACACGTTTTGTCGGCCTTGATTAGATTGGAATTGTAAGGGTTCAAAGCCGCCAAAAAACTCGCCCTCAAGTCACTCCTTTCCCTCTCAGTCTTTCCACATGAATATTGATTCGCTCGTATGTTTCGTCGGTCAGACTCACACCAAAAAACCGGGGAAGCCTTACCGTCCCCCGGCACGTTGTTCACAAAAGTATGGTTTGTGCAGTCACATCTATTTTTTCTACTAGCCGAACAGGAAGCCCGTATAGTATGATGTCCACTGTAATCAGCCACTCATGCTGCGGTTCCCGTCGCACCGAAGAACGATGAAATTTCGGAGAAGGCCCTCACAGGGTAGCCCCGGCCCGACAAAGCGACCTGAGAGAGGAGATGTTCATCCTTTGAAGCTGCCGAGAATCAGGAAACCCATGAAGCTGTATACGGCGTTTGTCATGAGCATCACGCTGAGCATCGTTGCGACGGTACTGGTTTCCTCCTATATGTATTACCGGAACTACACCAATGCCGCCCTGAATCAAACCTTCCTGTCCGACCTTGACCTGCTGACGCGGACCAGCAAGGATGTGAACAGCATGAAGGACAGCGCCCAGTCCTTGTCCTTCCAGATCTACCGCAACAGCGCCATTTCCAAGCTGCTCAACTATTCGTCCCCCGATGTGTATGATGTGGTGGCAGGTATGAATGAGCTGTCCAATATGCTAAATTCCATGCCCTTCATTGATTCCATTATGGTGTACAATTCGGCGTCCAACACCTTCTATATAGCCGCTTTAACCGGCCAGAACGGAATCTTCCCCAAGGAAGAGCTGGTGGATACGGACATTATCCGCACCCTGGACCAGTTCAAAAGCTACAAGCCGTTTACCCCCATCCCCCGGGTCTATAATAATCATCCCGACACGGTTAATCCGGTAAGCGTATACACGTATCTTTGCTACGATGCCATCAATACCAGCCAAACCATCAGCTCCGCTGTTGCCGTGAACGTATCCGCCTCCTGGATCAACCGGAGTATTGCCTTAAAGGAGGGGCAAATACCGGGACAGACGTTTATTATCGATAACCAGGACCGGATTCTGTCCACGGAAACCCTGCTTCCTGCCGAGCTGACCCAGGCCGAGGACCAGCTGATCCGCACTTCAGTATTGAATCGGGACACGGATTATCTCATCCGTCCTTTCTATAGTGTAAAATCCCTGATTTCCTTTACAGAGCGGGATTCCCTGGACTGGCAGTATGTCAAAATAACCCCCTACCACACTCTGGTGGATAGTGTCAGCACCATCCGCAACACCTCCTTGACCATTGCCGGCATCATTCTGGCCGCCGGGATTATGATCTCCTGGCTCTTGTCCGGCTTTCTGTACCGTCCGGTCCGGCGGATTACCACCAAGCTCAACATGCTGGAGACAGAAAAACGGAACAACTCCCAGACCATCCGGCAAAATACCCTGCGGGATCTTCTGCTGGGTATCCGCACTCTGACCAGCGAACAAAAGCTGGAGAAGCTGAAGCAAACGGGCATCACCTTCCAGTTTCAACAGGATTACCGGGTGGTTTTGCTGAAGATCGACCATTTCCAGGAGTTCCTCGCCAAACGGGGCAGCGATCTGGCTACCTACAAATACGCCATCATGAACATCAGCTGGGAAATTATGTCCCAGCTGTACCCGGTGGAGACGGTGAATATGGATGACGCCAGCCTGGTGCTTTTGGTCAATACGGATTCACCGGATGCCGTCCATGCTGAAACCGTCTTTCTCGAGAAGCTGGGGCAGGTAAAGCAGGCGGTGCTGGATTTTCTCTCCATCAGCATTTCGGTAACCTACAGCCCGGTGACCAACCATTGCGGCCACCTCCATCCCTTGTATGAGCAGGTGAAGGAGGCCTCCCTGCACCGGATGTTCTGCGGGCACGGATCGGTGATTGATTCCGATGACATCCTGGCCCTGAAGTCCAAGGAGTACCTCTATCCCATGGACAAGGAAAAACGGTTTTCCGAGGCCATTAAAACGGGAAAAACCGCGGAGGCCATGGCCATCTTCCAGGAGATTCTGGCGGAAACCGCCCATTATCCCATTCAGGTGATGCGGCTGGCCATTTCCCATTTGACCATGACCACCAATACCCTAATTACCAGCATTCAAAAAAACAGCGCCATGGATTTCCCCGGGGGCTTTAGCATGTATATGCCGTCCTTGGACAGTGTGGAGACCTTGGAGGAATTAGTGGCTACCTTCCACGCCTTCCTGGAGGAGGTCCACAGCAAGCTGACGGAGAAACGGAGCATGAAGCAGGGGGATTTGGTCAAGGGCATCAACAATCTTATCGAAAAGCGCTTTGCTGATCCCGACCTGAATGTCAATTGGATTGCCGAGCAATTCGATATGTCCTCGTTATATATCAGCCGGATTTACAAGCAGCAGAAGCTGCACGCCCTGGGGGACGCCATCAGCGAATACCGGATGGAGCAGGCGAAGCTGCTGCTGGAGCAGACGCACATTCCCATAGCCCAAATCGCCGATCAGGTGGGCTACACCAGCAGCACCTATTTCCACCGGATTTTCAAGAAGCATTTTGGCGTGACCCCCACAGAATTCCGCAAGGCCGGTGCCTCCCATTCCGATGCGTAGCCGTTCATCGGTCTGTCCGGTTATGGGGAGCCTGCGCCTTCCGCGGCTGACCCGGTGCGGTATTGGCCCGGCGTTAATCCGGTGGTCCGTTTGAACAGCCGGTGGAAAAATTTCATATCCGTGTACCCCACAGACGATGCGATGGAAGAAACGGTGTCAGAGGAGGCCTTCAGCAAACGGCAGGCTGCATCAATTCTGAGATGATGCAGATAAGCCAAATAGCTCATCCCCGTCTGCTTCTGAAATAACCTGCTGAACTGGCGGCCGCTAAGCTTGGACAGCTCCGCCAGCTTCTCCAGAGACAGCTCATTGGAGCGGTAATGAGCCTCCATGTGGGCAATGGTCTGATGGACCGGGCTCCAGGCTCCGTCTGCTCCGGCAGCTGTATTGGCTTTGCGGTAAAGGCCGATGAAAATCCGCACCACCAGCGCCGTCAATAAGGAGCGGTAGCCTGGAGGTTTGCCTGCATATTCCCGGTGCAGCTCCATAAACAGCGGCAGAAACTCTCCGGTATCCCGGGTTTGCAGCCAAACGGCCGAAGAGCTGGAAAACAAGGACAGAATATCCGCCGATTCCGGGAAGACATCCGGAAGACTCGCCATATACTTCAAATCCAGCACACAATTGTATACGATCAGCTGCCTGTCCTTCTTAGGAGTAGAGGGACGGAACACATGGGACACGCCTACAGGAAGAAAAAACACATCCCCCCTGGAAACAGCAATCGCCTCCCCGTTAATGTAATGCACCCCGCTGCCCTCAAACACATAGGTCAGCTCCACAAAATCATGGCGGTGCTCCACCAGCTCGAAGGTTTCCACCGCTCGGTTCACAAAAATCAGGCTGTCCGGCTCAAAGAAATAAGAACCGTGAAGCTCCCCGATGGACCATTTTACCGTCATGCCAAACTCCCTCCCTTCTTGCTTTTATCCTACTTCAAGCCCCTTCACATTGTCTATATCAGCCTATAATCTCGTCTGATTCAGCCGATAAAAAGGCGGTAAATCCCCTATATACTGAAGGTGCCGGGTGAACCGCGGCGGAACCGTAAAAAGGAAAAGGACGGGATCAGGATGAAAATCAGCAATATGGCATGCAACCGCATCGAGAATCCGCTTGGATATGCGTTAGGTAACCTGCGTTTAAGCTGGATTACGGAGGGGGAAGAAGCAACCACCCAAACCTCCTGCCGGGTGCAGATCGCCTATGATGAGGCTTTTCTGGACATCCTCCATGACAGCGGCAAACGGGAGGATATTGACGGCATCGGTTATACCCCGGATATCCGGTTGGCTCCCCGCATCCGGTATTACTGGCGGGTCCAAGTCTGGACGGATTGCGGCGAGGTGATGAGCCCTGCCGCCTGGTTCGAAACCTCCAAAATGGATGAACCCTGGTCGGCACAATGGATTACGCCGGAATGGGAGGATAAGGAGATTCACCCTCTCCTGCGGAGAACGTTCGAGCTGGATAAAGAAATAGCCGGTGCGCGGCTCTATATCTGCGGCTTGGGACTTTATGAGGCGGAGCTCAACGGGGTGAGGATCGGCGATGAGCGGCTGACCCCCTACTGCAACAGCTACAGCCATTGGCTCCAATACCAGACCTTCGATGTGACTGCTTTGCTCGGTAAAGGGAATAACGCTCTCGGTGTGATGCTGGGCAACGGCTGGTACAAGGGCCGGTTCGGATTTCAAGGCAAGCCTGACGGGCATTATGGCGACTGCTTTGCGCTGTTATGCGAGCTTCAGGTGGCCTTCACAGACGGCAGCACCGCAACCATAACCTCTGATGGCAGCTGGAAAACGACCCCCTCCTATGTCTTGGAGAGCAGTATATATGATGGCGAGGTCCAGGATGCAAACCGTCTGGTGGCCGGATGGTCCTCGCCGGACCTGGACGACAGCAGTTGGTCAGGTGTACACCCGGTTGACGTCGGTCCCGGACTGCTGGAGCCCCGCCGAAGTATTCCGGTGCGGATTAAGGAAACCCTGGCACCGGTGCAGGTGATCCATACGCCTAACGGGGAGACGGTTCTGGATATGGGCCAGAACATGGTAGGCTGGCTCCGTTTCCGGGTGGCGGCCCCCAAGGGCATCCGCATCCGGCTCCAATACGGCGAGGAGCTGCAGGACGGCTCCTTCTACCGGGAGAATCTCCGCACGGCCAAAGCGGAATTCACCTATATCTCTGACGGAAGGCCTGCTGCGGTAGAGCCGCATTTCACCTTCTACGGCTTCCGCTATGTGAAGGTGGAGGGTTGGCAAGGTGAGCTTGATCCCGCTGATTTCACCGGATGTGTGGTGTATTCCGATATGCGGCAGACAGGGACTATTGAAACCTCCAGCCCCTTAGTGAACCGGTTATTCCAGAATGCCCTTTGGGGTCAAAAGGGTAATTTTCTGGATGTGCCCACGGACTGTCCCCAGCGGGATGAACGGATGGGCTGGACCGGGGATGCCCAGATGTTCTCTGGCACAGCCTGCTTCAATATGGACACTGACGCCTTCTTCCACAAGTACCTGTATGATCTTGCCAAGGAGCAGGCCTCCATGGACGGGATCGTCCCCCACGTTATACCTTCCTTCAGCATGAGCGAAAACGGGGAAAACGGATTTTTATCCGGCGGCTCCAGCGCATGGTCGGAGGCGGCCACCGTCATTCCGTGGAATCTGTATCTCCACTACGGCGACCGGGCCATTCTGCAGCAGCAGCTGGACAGCATGAAAACCTATGTGGATTCCATCCGCAGGCAGGATGACGGCAGCAGGTTGTGGAATACGGGCTTCCATTTCGGAGACTGGCTGGCACTGGACGGACAAGGGGATTTCGCCGTTTATGGAGGTACACCCACCGATCTGATCGCAACTGCTTATTACGCTTATTCTTCGGATCTGGTGGCCAAAGCCGCCAAGGCGCTAGGAATGGCGGAGACGGCGGAGGAATACCGGCAGCTTTCGCTGGAGGTGAAGCAGGCGTTCACAGAGGAGTTCGTTTCCCCAAGAGGGCGGATGGCCGCTGATACCCAAACCTCATACATTCTGGCCCTGTTTATGGACCTGGTGCCAGAGGGATTTCGGCCGAGGGTTGTGGAATCCTTAAAGCAAAACCTGGAGAAGAACAAGAACTACCTGAAAACAGGATTTGTCGGCACACCTTATTTTTGCCGGGTTCTCTCGGAAAACGGCTGCAATGATCTGGCCTACAAGCTTCTGCTCAACGAGGAATTCCCCAGCTGGCTGTACGCCGTGAAGCTGGGTGCCACCACCATCTGGGAGCGGTGGAACTCCCTCCTGCCCGACGGCAAATTCGGGGAGCTGGGTATGAACTCCCTGAACCACTATACCTACGGGTCCATCGCGGAATGGATGTACCGGAACATGTGCGGCATCAATCCGCTGGAGGAAGCCCCCGGCTTCCGGAGAATCAGGCTGGCGCCCCAACCCAACCGGCAGCTGGAGTATGCCAAGGCTGTTCTGGATACCGCCGCAGGCCGTTATGAAAGCGGCTGGAGCTACGGGGAGAACAGGCTGCGCTATCAGTTCCGCATTCCGTTCCATGCCCAAGCCGGGCTGGAGCTTGCGGCTGCGGCTGCGGCGGACATTACGGTTAACGGAACGGCCTTAGCAGACTCCGGGCTGGAGTTTAAGGAGGCCGGCGGCAGGCTGTCCATCCGGCTGACGACAGGCCGGTATGAGATTATCCATCCGGTGCAGGGGTAAAGCTCTGGGAAGCATTATGCGAGCGCCGCCCCAGGGCGGCGCTCGGTTCCGCAATAACAGCAAAAAGAGGCCCGCACAATAAACTGGCCCCCATGTCAAGGACACTTTGAAAAAAAGAGTTAGGCCGCACGTAAAAGATGATTCCTGTACTGAACAGGGGTCATCTTTTTTAATCCCCATTGGCATCTGTCGTGATTGTAGTATCGAATATAGCGGTTCACTTCTTGCACTAATTGAGAAAAAGAACTGCACGTGCGGCTCTTTACATGGTCTTTCATATGGCCGAAAAAGGATTCTTGAGCGGCATTATCCCAGCAGTTTCCCCGTCTAGACATGGATAGACCAAGCCCCTTTTCCTTCAGTAGCTTCTGGTAAACGGGACTCGTGTAATGGCAGCCTTGATCCGAATGGATAAAAGCTTGGGGATGGAGCTTCATGCGTCTTTGCTTCAACAACAAGTGGACAGTGTCTGTGACAAGGGGGAGATGGAGGCTTGTAGACAAGGTATGAGCGAGGAGTTCACCTGTGGATGCATCCAGAATGGTCGACAAATAGGCCGTCTGGAAATCCCCATACGGCAGGTACGTAATGTCAGTTAACAGGGCGAACCCGGGAATCCCTTTCTTAAAATCCCTCTGCAACGTATTGTCCACCGTACGGTGCTCCTGCGTAGCCTTTGCCATAAGGCGGTAAGGGTTCGCTTTTCGATGGGGACAGACGAGGTTAAACTTGCGCATGAGCCGTTGGATTCGTTTCCGGTTAAAAACAGTGTGATCGTCCTTTTCCAACGTCATTTTAATCGACCGCGACCCCTTCAAGAAGCCTTTTCGATGAAAGGCCTTCTTGATCAAGGCACCCGCTTGCTCGTCGGCTTGGATGCGGGCAAGTCGCTTGTCAGCGCTTTTCAGGTGCTCGTAGTACCCAGAATGAGACACATCAAGCAACTGGCAGAAGTAGCGCGTCAGGCGTTTGAAACCTTGCTTTACGGCGTTGTGGATGAATTCGAAACAGTCACTTTCGCTTAGGTGGTTTTCCCCGTTTGCTAACAGCCTCCTTTCGTTCTTGTCTAACTTTTTTACGTAAGCCAACTGAGCCTCCAACAGTTTTATTTGAGCCTCTTGCTTGGCAATGATCTCTTCTGGACCTAGGGCGCGTTTGGAGAGGCGTAACGCGGCTTCCTTACGAGAGTCTGCCAGTCCCGTAATTCCATTCTTCTCGTAAGCTCTCTTCCAACGGTCCGCGCACTGCTCCACTCGTTTTAGTCCTAGTACATCCATAGAAAAACCATTCGCTTCAAAAATTTCTCTTGGTGTTCGACCAGACATATATTCATCAATGAATACCCGTTTAAAATCATCCGCATAGGTAATGGATTTTTCGCTTACCCGTAAGACATTCGGATTTTGCGCTAGTTGGTCCCGTTCGTTTAAAGTAAAGTGTTTTTTGCTCATTTTCATTTCCCTCCGCAGCTATCTCTAGTAAACAAAAAGGTACCCTTACACCAAACATTTTTTTCAAAGTGTCCAGTGTATGGGTACCAATTTACAAGGCCTCTTTCCTTTTATGTATATTTCAATTGTTATAATTATGCTGCTCGAAAACACAAAACAAAAAAAGGTTCGGAAGCCAGTAACTGCCTTAAATTCCCTATTATGGTTTGAAGCTTGCACTTATTCCTTCGATCTCCATTCCCCAGACGAGACGTTAAACGAATTGGTCAATCCATCTATCCACATGGGGATAACTTGCAGAGCTCCTATCCACGGAAGATTGAAAACTGCCATGTTGCTGCCTTAATGCTACTTTCGGGCATCCATACAATACGGTATAGCTGTGGTTCTCTCCATATGCTCCGAAGCTTCTCATCCGCCAGTTCAATCCGTTCAATCCTGCATTGCAGGGGCGGCCCCGCCACAAGCACCCGGGCAGCCTCCTGACCATCGGAGAACAGCCGCAATTCACAGTTTGCTTCAACTGACGGCAAGCAGGGAGTAATCCAATGCATGGCGATGCAGGCAGTCTCTTCCCGCAGGAGGACATCCTCTTCAAGAGTTACCTTCGCTGTTCCTGCGCGGTGAAGCGCTACGCTTCGCCTCCACTGCTCCACTCCCGCTTCCGCCGGATACGCTCCGGCCAGCTCCACTGTAAAGCCGGCCCGTTCCGGCTTTACTTCATAGCCGCAGGATTGAGCTCTATATTCCCTTCCTGCCTGTTCCTGAAATCCGTTGATGGCAGGCAGATTGTGATAGGAGGATTGCATGCACCATATCTCGTATCGCTGCTCGGAGAAGGTCTGGGCGGTGTAGGTCCCCACTCCCGGATCGACTAACAGCGGTTTGCCATCAAGGTAGACGATGAACTGCCCTACATCATTATGGTTGTGATTCTCGGCATTATGGCCCCCCTTGGCGGATAGATAGAAGCCGTCAGCCGTTCCGCAAGCCTCTCTTGCTGTCATAATCTGCAAATCCGGCATCCAGGTATCTTGGAGGAATACCTCTTCATCCCCGGCGGCTGTTAAGCGCTCATAACAGGCAAGCTCCTGCAGCTCGCGATACAGGGAATCCGCCTGCAGCAGTACGCCTTGTTGTCTCCCTTGCCGATGAAGGCGCCTTCCCAGCGCGGACAATCCCTGATCCGCAATACGCTCCCCGTACCTGTAGAGACAGACAGGAATGCCTGAATGACGTGCCGCACCGTCTGCATAGTTCACAAAATAATCATCCGATATATATGCTTTCAGCATAAAACGCCCAATTTCGCGAATCAGCGGCTCATCATATATATGGATTCCTCCGCCGCTGGCTGCATGAAGGACTTCGAGACAGTCGAATAACGACCCTCCGGCGCGATACCAATACGAACTGCCCTCATCGCAACCGCCGTCGGCCGGATAATTGGCGATGAACAAATCCAGTGTGCGTAT
>JAQSYT010000133.1 GCA_029256065.1 Paenibacillaceae bacterium | reverse complement strand
TGCTGTTCGAAGGAGATGGTTATCTGAACGGCTTTGCCCAGGATATGAGCGCTGCCTTGGGGAACTATGTGGGTTTTGCCGGATATGGAGAACAACTGGGGCAGCAGCATTTTAACCAAACCATGGTTTTGGCTGTATTCGAATAGTGAGGCGGGTATCCTATGAAATGGTTTAAGTCGGCCCCTAAGACGGGTTCTCGTGAAGAAGTGGCGGTTGCGCTGGAGCCGGTGGAGAAACTGGCGGCGGCTCCTGCACCTGTCCGTCAGGAGGAGCCTTCCTGTGACCGGGAGCTGCAATACGGCATTCTGCATATTGAGAAGAAGCTGGGCGAGTTTATGGATGAGGAGGTGCTGGTCACCCAATCCATCCAGGAGATTGGCACCACTTATTCCCGGATTAACGGCATCCAGGACATGATCACGAATCTCGATGCCAACTTCAATGAGTTCCGGCAGTATGTGCGGGAGATTGACGGTGTGATGAATGAGACCGATGCGGCAGTGCTCCAGGCAGACCGGAAGATGGGCATTCTGTCGGACAAGCTGAACGGCACCCGGGAGCAGCTTTACTCCATTGCCGATGCTTTCCAGACATTGGAGGAGAGCTTCGGGCATATCAAGGAGATGGCTGCCGGGATTACGGAGGTGGCGAGCAGCACCAATCTGCTGGCGTTGAATGCTTCTATTGAAGCTGCGCGGGCAGGAGAGGCGGGTAAGGGATTTGCTGTGGTGGCCGATGAAATCCGCAAGCTGTCCTCCTCCACCGGCAAGCTGGTAACCGGGATTGATAACAGTGTCAAAGCCTTATATAGAAGCATTGATTCCCTGAAGGAACGGATTCAGCAGACTACGGCCATCATTCAGGACAACTACCAATATGCCCAAAATGTGCAGCAGGATTTTAAGCAGGTGACGGATTCTACGCTGGAGGCCAAAAGCTTCACCAACCACATCATTACCGGTATTGAGCGGACCAGCTCGGAAATCAATGGCGCTGCGTCGGGTGTAGGCTCGGTAACGGCATTGGTAGGAGCCTTGGGCAATAAGCTGGAGCAACTGAATATGCGGTTAAGCAAACGCTCCATCATCATCTGCAGCATTACCGACTTCCTGCAGCAGATGGAGAATATGCTGGCGGATTCCTTAAGCCGGAAGCCGGGACAGCGATAAGCGTACCGATGTCTGGATAAGAAAAGGAGCTATTATCTATGGATAAACTGGATGTCCAATCCTATACGGTTCAATCCCTGGAGGAATTGCGGTCGCTGGTGGGGGAACCCCATGAAGCCGTCGTCAAAAAAAGCATCGGGCTAATCAGCGATGAGGCCAAACGCTTTATCGGACAGTCCCCGATGATGTTTCTGTCCACCTCCAGTCCGGATGGAGCCTGCGATGTTTCGCCGCGTGGCGATGCACCCGGGTTTGTCCATGTGGCCAACCCGCAGCAGCTGGTTATTCCGGAACGCCCCGGCAACAAGCGGGTGGATTCCTTATGCAATATACTTGAGAATCCCCATGTGGGACTGTTATTTCTCATTCCGGGTATGGAGGAGGTGCTGCGTGTGAATGGCCGCGCCTTTGTCATCAAGGAGCATCCGGTGCTGGACCTGCTGAAGCTGAAAAGCAAGGCGCCGATGTTCGGCATCGTAGTGGATGTGGAGGAGTGCTTCATCCATTGTCCCCGGGCGTTGAAGCATTCCGGCATCTGGGAGCAGGACAGCTGGCCGGCCAAGGAGCAGCTTCCGTCCTCCATGGAGATTTTCCAGTCCCACTTGAAAATAAGCGGCTATACCCGGGAGTAGCCAACTATGCTGCGGTACCGTTACTTTGAAGACCGATGATGCGGGTAAAAGTCACCGGGACATAAGATTGCCATTTGTTTGCCCTGTTGAGCCAGATGACCATGCCAAACCCTGCTTTCCTTCATAGCTTGCACTAAGGAGCTGCGGGGAGAGAGCAAACGCTGCTTCGGAGGTCTCTAAATCTGTCCGAAGGGGATGGTAGGGCGTGGGGCGCAGCAGGGAAGAGCTTGTGATTGTGGTGAAAAAGCCGGGGAGCCGGATTGTCTCCAGGGTTCCGTTAAAAGGGTTTAACCGGGTAGTGTTCGTTTATAACCGCCAGTTTACCAATGCACCGAATACCACCCAGATTGCCAGCGGGGCGGGAAAAAGCAGTGCTGCCGGAAGCAATGCGGCCATCGGCTCCAAGAATACGTGGCAGCAGGAGAGTGTCGGGGCGGGGGGCAAGGCCTCCAACAAAGGAGACCTGCCGGGCCGCTCCTCCGGGAAGCACGGTCATGGAGGCAAGCATGGCTCCAAGCGGGAGAAGGAAGCGGTCATTGTGGTTAATGATCAGGTGGTGAAGCTGGCTAAGGGGAGCCGGCAATCCTCTGCCACGCAAGTGGCCTGTGGAGGAGGGCGGCATAGCGCAGGCGGAACCAATGCCGCCATCGAAAGCAAGGGCACCCGGCAGCAGCAGGCTGTGGGCGGAGGCAGCGGGGGAGTGGGCGCCAACAAGCTGGCCGGCAAGTCCAAGAAGGGGCGCCCGAAAGCCTGATTCTCCCGTTCATATAAGGTTCATAAGCACAAGCTCCTTGCCGCTGCCGTATGCAGCGGTTTTTTGCGATGTTCATTTGGGGAATTCCCGGAATTGAAGAGGCCAATGCTCCGGCATGGTGGGTGGCGGCTGGCCAAGCGGACAGAGGATTCGTTATTATGCAGAAAACCGGTGTTTTTTTCTCTGCGCGGACAGAGGAGGCGTTATTTTGCGAAAAACCCCCGATTTGGTGGTTGGTACAGGCCATTAACGGATCGTGTGTCCGCGGAATTCCCAACAGGCCTCCATGTTGAGAAATAACGAATCGTCAGTCCGTGCAGCAGCGTTGCAGATGGAGAGACCTTGGCATCCATTGCATAGAAGCGGCAGTCCACCTCTCTTCGGAGCTTATTTTTCCACCTACAGGAAGGAAAATGCTTGAAATCACCGGCTCCACCTGCTATTATTGATATTAACAATATGATAATATCAATAATACATTAAGAAGCTTATGCTACAGAAGCGCAGAGGAGGAAAAGGTATGAAAACATATGCAGGCGGCTGGAATTTATACGAGATGGTTTGGTTGGGCTTGTTCTCCGGTATGGCAATTGTGCTGACCTTTATTATGAAGGATACATTGTTTGGCTTTACTGTGTTCATTACCGGAGTGCTGTGTGTGGTTCTTGCCGCTAAGGGCAACCTGATGACTTATGTATTCGGCATGTACAACACCTTGGGCTACGCCTACTTGGCCTGGGTAAACGGGTTGTTCGGAGAGGTTGCGCTGAATCTGCTTTTTTTCGTCCCCATGAATATCATCGGTTTTCTGATGTGGAAGAATCACCGCCAAGGCGGAAAACTATCCATGCTCCAGCTGAAGATGCGCGGCCTCCTGCTTGTGGCTGCTGTGTGTGCGGCGGGCAGTGTGGCGTTGGGCTATGGATTGTCCTTTATTGAAGCGCAAAACTCTCCTTACATCGACGCTACCACCACCGTGCTGTCTATAGTCGCTACATTCCTGATGGTGAAGCGGTATAAGGAGCAATGGCTGGTTTACATTGTACTGAATATGTTTACCGTGCTGTTGTGGGCAATCCGCACGGCAGAGGGCAGTCCGGACGGCGGCATGATGATCATCATGTGGAGCGCCTATCTGATCAATGCGCTGTACGGCTATTATACCTGGAACAAAGGAGCGAAGGAGGCGCTGCAATGAAAACGCTGGGGCTTACGTTGGGGAAATTTGCACCCTTGCACAAGGGTCATCAATATATGTTTGAAACGGCGCTGCAGGAGGTGGAGGAGCTGATTGTGGTCATCTACGATACTCCGGTGATGCCGGTGCCGCTGCATATCCGGGCCGAGTGGATCCGTCAGCTTTATCCGCAGGTGCGGGTTATTGAGGCCTGGGACGGTCCGGACGGCTACTCTGATGACCGCGAGCATGAGATCCGGGAGGAGCAGTATATTCTTGGGTTGCTCGATGGGGAGCAGGTGACCCATTTCTATAGCAGTGAATTTTATGGCGGCCATATGAGCCGCGCCTTAGGAGCGGTGGACCGGCGGGTGGATGAGCCCCGGGGGCATGTGCCGGTGTCGGCCACCATGATCCGGTCCGATCCGTACCGGTACCGGGCGTTTATCAGCGACACCGTGTACCGGGATTTAGTCACCAAGGTGGTGTTTGTGGGCGCCATGTCCACGGGCAAGTCTACTCTGACGGAGGCGCTGGCCCATAAGTACGGCACCACCTTCGCCAGCGAATACGGCAGGGATTATTGGACGGAGCATCAGGTGGACAGGAGAATCACACTGGAGGCGTTCGACGAAATTGCCGTAGGGCATCTGGAGCGGGAGGAGCAGGCTTTGCTAAAGGCCAACCGCTATTTGTTTGTGGATACCAACGCCATCACCACCTATATGTTTGCTTTGGATTATCACGGAAGGGCGCCGGAGCTGCTGGCCCGGCTGGCGCTGGAGAACGCGAAGCGGTACGATCTGTTTTTCCTGTGCGACGACGATATTCCCTATGACGACACCTGGGACCGCAGCGGCGAGCAGAAGCGGAGCGTCTTCCACAAGCAGATCATCGCCGATTTGAAGGAGCGCCGGATTCCCTATATCACCTTAAGGGGAAGCCTGGAGGAACGGATGAGGAAGGTGGATGAGGTGCTGGCCCGCTTCCAGCCGTTCAGCAACTTTTTCGGCGAGGGATGAAGCGGTTAGTTTTGTCCGTAGAGGCTTCCTTTGGATTGAAGGGTTCTAACGAATATCACAAACCTTATTTCTTGAAAAATAGCGTGTTAGTACATGTAACGAATATGAGCCACGCTATCTCGTATCTCTTGGCCCGATTTAGCTCATTTTTGCAAAATAAGCCTCTACAGATTCGTTAAAGCAGCAAAAGGGCCCAAATTGGGAAAATAACGTGGCTGGTATTCGTTAGAACCGATCAGCAAAAGCCCGCTTCTCCAGCGGTTATATACTTTTGGATATGTTCAAAAAAGCGGCCAAACGAATATCGTTGGCCGCTGCATCCTATTTAAAATCATCCAGCGTTTGAGGTGAAGCCACCAGCTTCAATTTTCCCGCATCCGCTTGACGGGAGGTAACGATTCCTTCGAAAACCTCTCCATCGTATGCGATCATCACAAAACACTCGCTCACTCCGGGCGCATCTCCCCAATGATCCTGCGCCCACTCATTCAGGAAAACAATGCGCTCTTTTTCGGACAAGGCTTTATATGTCTTTGCATGCTCCGGCCCGGTTAAGGAAAGGAATATAACTGCCTGCTGGGGTGTCAGATAGTCCTCCTCACTGTCCAAACCGTCGATATAGTCATATCGGACGGACTTTTTCAGCTCCAGCAATCGGTATTCAGCCGTTTGCTTAGTCTTCTCCGGGTCAGGCTGATAAGCGTCCTGATAGAAGAGCCCACCGTTCTTCAAGGTGCCGTCCTTATTGTACAGCTTCCCTTCACCATTGGCTTTTCCTCTGTATACCTCCCCTGCATAGTAGGTGCCATCCTTATAATAGATGGTGCCATTTCCGGTTCGCTCAGCGTTACCCACATCTCCGGTATATTCCTTGGTACCGTCTGTATTGTAGAAGGTCCCTTGGCCGTTTGGCCTGCCGTTGTCAAACTCCCCGTCGTACTGCAGCTTGCCGGCTTTATACAGCTTGCCGGTGCCGTTTCGCAGCCCGTACATGAATTCTCCGTCATACACCAGGCTGTCGTCCACGTATTCCTTGCCGGGTCCCTCCTTGTAGGAGCCTTGGAATTCCCCGTCGTATACCAGCTTGCCATCATGATATTGCTTGAAGGGCCCGAACATCATGCCATACAGGAAGGAGCCCACATACTTATCTCCTTCTTCTGTCCATAAGGTGCCTGGACCGGAAAGTGCATCATCCTCGAAGTGCCCGTCAAAATTCAGGCTGCCATCCGCAAAGTGGATTTGCCCGGCCCCTTGCCGTTTGCCGCCGGTATAGCTGCCGGAGTAATAGGTGCCATCACTGTACACCATTCTGCCCTGTCCCTCCGGCACGTTGTCCGCGAAGGCCCCTTCATAATAAGAGCGGGCATCATAAGGGTCGGTCATTTTGCCTTGGCCCTCCATACGGCCTTCCACAAACGTACCCTCGTACCACACGCCTCCGTCAATCATATATTTCCCGCGGCCATGGGGCAGACCGTCCTTACTCTCCCCTTCATATTTCAGTTGAGACAAATACAGGGTTTCGAAAACGATGGACCGGAAAGTAGTATCAATATGAATAGTCCGGATATTGGCCAGCCATTCCACGTTCCTGCCGGTAGCCTCCCCGATAAAGCGGAGGGGGACGAAGGTGCTGCCGTTTATAATCCGGGGAGCCAAGGACAGTTCCGCAGTCTTGCCGTTTACCAGCGCGCTGCTACTGCCGATTTGCATAGAGATGCTGAAGCGGTCCTTGGTGCCTGTTACCGTTTGTGTATCCGCATCCCACCCTACAGTCAGACCAAGCGTTTCGAAAATAGCACGGAAGGGCACCAGTGTAGTGCCATTTTCCAATAGAGGGGCTTGATCAAAGGACACGCTTTCTCCATCAACCAATACCTCAATAGCATCACTGGGCAATTCACCACCGGAGGCATAGGTTGCTGCGGGTTGACCCATCATCAATAGCAAGAAAAGGGCAGCGCTGGTTAAACAAATGGATTTCAAAAATGTGCGGGAATTTTTCAAGACAGTCGCTCCTTTAAGAAAAATGAGGAATTTATATATGTCTAAATGTAGCATGAAACCTGTCCGCTTCCCAGCAATAAAAGAATGGCTTTCGGTTCAGGGCGGCAGGTGGAGATTTGCATCACCAGGAAAAATGAATCAACACCCCGGGAGGGGGAAATTTGGTGCATGGAGCGGATATCGGTTCTTTCAACACCGGCAGACCTTCCCTATAATAGGCCTCATCACCGGCATGATGGAAGGCCTACATCAGGACCGGGCTGAACAAGGAGGGGATTCCCATCCAACCACTGACTGCAGAAGAGATAACCTCCGCACCCCGGGTAAAAAGCCGTTATGTGCGAAGCCGGATCAAGCGGAGCCGGTTCCTGTATCTGATTTTCTTCCTGCCCTTCTGCTACTATGTATTGTTCCATTATTGGCCCATGTACGGCATTATTATCGCCTTCAAGGATTACAACATCGCTAAGGGCATTACCGACAGCCCCTGGGCGGGCGTCCACCACTTTCAGAAGTTCCTGTTTGACCCGTACTTCTGGAAGCTGGTGCGCAACACCATCATGATTAATGTGTATGAGCTGATTTTCGCCTTTCCCGCACCGATTATCCTGGCGCTGCTCTTAAACGAGCTGAAAAGTGTCAAGATGAAGAAATTTACCCAAAGCGTCAGCTACCTGCCCCACTTTATTTCCACTGTTGTAGTCTGCGGTATTCTGGTGAACTTCCTGACCACGGACGGCCTGATCAACCAGATCATTGTCTGGTTCGGCGGCGAGCCCATCCAATTCCTCATGAAGCCGGAATGGTTCCGGACCATCTTCGTCGGGTCAGGCATCTGGCAGAGCATGGGCTGGGGCTCCATCATCTATCTGGCTGCTCTGACAGGAGTGGACGAGGAACTGTATGATGCGGCCAAAATCGACGGGGCTAACCGGTGGCGGCAGCTGCTGGCGGTCACCCTGCCAGGCATTGCTCCCACCATCTCCATCATGCTGATTCTGAACATCGGGCGGCTGATGAACATCGGCTACGAGAAGATCATCCTGCTTTATAACGGCTCCACCTACGAGACGGCGGATGTCATCTCCACCTATGTCTACCGGCGCGGTCTTTTGGGCAGCGACTTCAGCTACGGGACCGCCGTGGAGCTATTCCAGGCCCTCATCGGCTTAGTGCTCCTGGTTTCGGCCAACCGCCTGTCCAGAAAAATCAGCGAAACCGGCCTATGGTAGAAGGGAGAGGGCGATTGTGAAAACCTCATTGGGCTCTAAAGTATTCGATGTCATCAACGTCATTCTGCTGTGCCTGGTTATTTTTATCACCGTGTACCCCATGTATTACATCTTCATCGTCTCTATCAGCAACGGGAATCTGGTAACCCGCGGCCTGATCAAATTTTTTCCCAGGGATATTACTTGGGATGCTTATATGATCGTGCTGAAGGATCCCAGCATCTGGAGGGCATACGGCAATACGGTGCTGTATACCACAGTAGGCACCGTTATCAATGTAGCCATGACGGCGCTTTGCGCCTATCCCCTGTCCCGTAAGGACATGTACGGGCGCAATGTGCTGGTGATGATGGTGGCTGCCACCATGTTCATCAGCGGCGGTCTGATCCCGCTGTATCTGGTGGTGCAGAAGCTGGGTCTGATCAACAGCATGTGGGCTCTTGTGCTGCCGCCGGCGATAAGCGCTTTCAACATGATTATTATGAAAACCTATTTTGAGGGCATTCCCATGGCCCTCCAGGAATCCGCCTATCTGGACGGTGCCAATGAAATCCAGGTGCTGTTTAAGGTCATCATTCCCCTATCCCTTCCGGTTATGGCTACCATGGTGCTGTTTTATGCGGTGCATCACTGGAACAGCTTCTTCCCGTCCCTGATCTATCTGAACAGCAGCGACAAGTATCCGGTGCAGGTGCTGCTGCGCAATATTGTCATCGCCGGGGAATTCGCCGACCAAACCGCCAGCATCGGCAGC
The DNA here is from genome assembly GCA_029256065.1 of Paenibacillaceae bacterium. Classification (GTDB taxonomy): domain Bacteria; phylum Bacillota; class Bacilli; order Paenibacillales; family NBRC-103111; genus Paenibacillus_AR. The sequence goes on along the minus strand of JAQSYT010000133.1, from coordinate 4,242 downwards.
TCCTCCAACAACTTCCGGGTGGTGGCCACCAACTACAAATTCGCCGTCATCATCATCACTGTGCTGCCTATTCTGGTGGTGTACCCGTACCTGCAGAAGTATTTTGTCAAAGGCGCGATGGTGGGGGCGCTGAAGGGGTAGAAATCAAGCCTCGTTTGGCCCTCAATTTGGCTGTGCCAAATTCGAGGCTTCCATAACATTATCCGGCCTTCGTCCCGGACCATGTTATTCCAGAGGGGGGATGAATGCCGGGAATCGGATTGCGGCAATCCGTCAGCAGTGAATTCAGTTACAATAGAGGAACACAGACCGGCTTCAACACATGAAAGGGAGGTTGCAAAATGACCAAAAAATGGATGAAGACAGCATCGGTGGCCGTAGCAGCAGCGGTTTTGGCCACCAGCGCGGCAGCATGTTCGGGAGGCAAGGAGGCGGAGCAGACAGCCGTACCCCAAGCCACAGCACAAACAGGAGGAGCCAGCGCCAATCCCGTCTCCGCCAAGGAGCGGGAGGTGACGGTAACATTCCCGGAGCATCCTAACCAACCGGTGAAGAATATGGCTCTTGTGCAGCAGGAGATTCTCAAACAAACCAATATCAAGCTGAAGTTCGAGAACGTGCCCCAGAGCAACTACAGCGACAAGAAAAAAACGCTCCTCGCCACCAACAATCTGCCGGATATCATCCAGATCGATATGAACGATATCAACAGCTTTGCCTCCTCCGGACTCTTCCTTCCCTTAAAGCAATATATGGATAAAGGGCTGCTGCCCAATTTCAAAAAATTCTGGGACCAATATCCCGACATGGCCAAATTTACAGCCAACGGCGAGCTGTACGGCTTCCCGGCCGTAGGGCGCAATGAGCTGAAGAACGGCTTCGGTCCGGTTATCCGGACGGATCTCTTAGAGAAGCATAACCTGGCTGCTCCCAAAAGCTATGACGAGCTGCTCACTGTCCTTCAAGAGCTAAAGAAGCTGTACCCCGATTCCGTACCGTTCTCTGTGCGTAAGGGCAGCACCTCCATGCATCAAATGTTCAAAACCATGTCCTATTCCCTGGGCTCAGGGGTAGGCGGAGGCGGCAACGGCATCTACTTCGACAAGGACAAGAATGGCGGCCAATATGTGTTTGGCCCGGCCACACCGGAGTTTAAGGAGGTTCTCACCTTCTTCAACAAGGCCTATTCCTCCGGAGTGCTGGATAAGGATTATGCCGTCGCCACCCAGCAGCAGTGGACGGAGAAGCTGACCAGCGGCAAGTCCTTCTTTTTCTTCGACAACAGCGGCTTTGCCCTGGATTACACCAAGCAGCTGAAGGCAGCGGTGCCCGCCGGCAAGTTCGAGCTGATCCCCGTTCCCACCAACAAAACAGGCAAGGCCAGAGCCGAGTTTTATGCCACCACCTTGTCCTCGGACCGGATTTTTGCCATCAGCTCCAAAGCCAAGGACCCGGAAACACTGATCAAGATGTTCGACTGGATGTATACGGAGAAAGCCTCCAACCTCATGAGCTATGGAGTGGAAGGGGTTCACCATACGCTGGATGAGAAGGGGCAGCCCAAGCTGAAGGCCGATTATGTCGCCAAATTTAAGGAAGGCCAGCCGACCTCCTTCTATGCCATGTATTCCGAGTTAGGCTCGGGCAAGCTGAGCTTTACCCCGTACTTTGCCAATATGGACCCGCAGGTGCAGGTAGAGCGGCTCTTGGGCACCTGGAGCGATATTCATGATAAGTACTGGAAGACCATCGCCGACGACAAGGCTTATGTGGATCCGGTCATGGACCCGCCCCTGACCAAGGAGGAATCCAGCCGGGTGAAGGAGCTGCTGGCTCCCCTCAACACCATGCTGGAGCAGGAGTATGATAAATTCGTCATGGGCCTGAAGAAGGTCGACGACTATGACGCGGTAATCAAAAAAGCCCGGGATTCGGGTGCCAATGAGATTGAGAAAATCTACAACGATGCCCTGGCACGCCTGAAGTAAAATAAATAACCGTCGGAGGACGTTTCTATGAGCACAAACAAATCCTTACTTGCGCCGGGTGTATTTCCTACCATGGTAACCCCCTTCACCGATTCCGGAGAAGTGGACTACCATGCCCTGGAACATCTGGTGGAATGGTATATCGGGCATGGGGTGGCGGGATTGTTCGCCGTTTGCCAGTCCAGTGAAATGTTTGCGCTGTCCTTGGAGGAGCGGGTGTCCATCGCCCGCTTTGTCCGGGAACAGGCGGCAGGACGGGTCCAGGTCGTGGCCTCCGGCCATATCTCCGACACACTGGAGGACCAGATTGCCGAGCTTCAGGCCATGGCGGCCACCGGTGTCCAGGCCATTGTGCTGGTCAGCAACCGGCTGGCGGCTATGGAGGAGCCGGATGAGGTATGGAAGGAGCGGGCCGCATTACTACTGGATGCCGTGCCGGACATTCCCTTCGGCGTTTATGAATGCCCGTACCCCTACAAGCGGCTGCTGTCCCCGGAGCTTCTGGCCTGGTGCGAAGGCACGGGCAGGTTCCAGTTCCTCAAGGATACAAGCTGCCACAGCGGCCAGATTAGTGATAAGCTGGAGGCGGTGCAGGATGGTTCGCTGAAGCTGTACAATGCTAATGCCGCCACCCTGCTGGAGTCCCTGAAGCTGGGGGCCAACGGGTACAGTGGTGTGATGGGGAATTTCCATCCGGATCTATATGTATGGTTGTGCCGCCATTACGCGGATCTGCCGGAGCAGGCGGAGAACCTGCAATGGTTCCTGGGCTTAACCTCTGTAATCGAAAGCCAGTATTATCCGGTAAACGCCAAATATTATTTAAGCCTGGAGGGCCTGCCCATCGGCCTTCACACCCGGACCAAGGACTGCCGGCTCTTAACCTATGCCAATCGGCTGGAGCTGGAGCAGCTCCATGCGCTGACAACCCTGGTCAGGAAGCATTATAAGTTTGAAGGAGTGAGTGTAAACACGTGAAGCTGAAGTCCCAATTGAAGGAGTTTCTTTTTACTGACGACCGTCCCTTTCATAACTGCCATGCCTCCACCGTTGTTGCCCTGCCCGGAGGCGATTTGCTGGTTGCGTATTTTGCCGGGTCCAAGGAGGGCAACCCGGATGTGGCCATCTGGTGCTCCCGCAAAACCGGCGGAGTCTGGTCCCCGCCAGAACTGGTGGCCGATGAGGCGGAGCTTGTCCACTGGAACCCGGTGCTGTTCCGCCAGGACAACGGCCGGATTGTGCTTCACTACAAGGTGGGCAAACCCATTCCCCAATGGCGGACCCGGGTCACGGTATCCGACGATGACGGGCGCACCTGGAGCACGCCGGAGGAGCTGGTGCCCGGCGACCAGGGCGGACGGGGGCCGGTGAAGAACAAGCTTATTACCCTTCAGGACGGCACCTGGCTGGCCCCCGCCTCTCTGGAGGGGGAGGTATGGGACAGCTTCGCCGATATCTCCACAGATGAGGGAAAAACCTGGACCAAAAGCGCAAATGTGCCGGTGCTCCATCCCTGCGACCAGCCTTTGGCGGAGGGGGAAACCCGGCAGCTGGTCCCGGGAATGGGATTAATCCAGCCTACCGTCTGGGAATCCGAGCCCGGTCATGTCCATATGCTTATGCGCAGCACAGGCGGCTTCATCTACCGCAGCGATTCCACGGATTCGGGCCGCACCTGGTCCCCTGCTTACCGCACTTATTTGCCCAATAACAACAGCGGCATTGACCTGGACCGGATGGATGACGGCACCCTGGTGCTGGCCTATAATCCCATCGGCATGTACCGGGGGCCGCGGATGCCCCTCTTGCTCAGCGCCTCCCGTGACAACGGGGAGAATTGGCAGGAGCTTGTGGTGCTGGAGGGGGAATACCGCTCCTACACCATTCCGTTGGAATACGGAGAGTTTTCGTACCCAGCAGTAATTGCCCAGGGAAGCTTCATCTACGTCACCTACACCTGGCGGCGGGAACGGATCGTCTGCTGGACTCTGGAGCTGGAATAAAGAGCACAGTCTCTAAGAACGGAGGGATGACGCATGACCCGTGAATCTCCACTTACCGGACTGTTCCGCAATCCTCCCACGGAGTACCGTTCCGTGCCCTTCTGGGCATGGAACAGCCGGCTCCGGCCGGAGGAGCTGGAACGCCAGATCCGGGATATGCACAGCCAGGGCATGGGCGGCTTCTTCATGCATTCCCGGGACGGGCTGGAGACGCCCTATCTGGGCAAGGAGTGGATGGAGGCCATCCGGCT
>JAQSYT010000132.1 GCA_029256065.1 Paenibacillaceae bacterium | reverse complement strand
TCCCAGCCTCCGTCCGTATTGCCGAAGGCGGTGCAGCGGTTGTAGGTAATGTTGTCGGATGCCTTCTCGGCGCAGAAGCCGTCGGCATTCCAATATGCATCCGGGCCGGCATTCTCATAGTTATTGCTGGAGACACAATCGTTGAAGGTGATGTCGTGATCGATAATAGCAGCATTTTGGCCGGAATCGGCTACCTGGAACCCAAACGGGAAATTGCCGGCCACCCAATAGGCAGCCCCGCCTCCATCAGCCGTGCTCCGGTTAACGACTGCGTTGTAATTGCCCTCCCGGAAACGGATGCCCCGTTTCGTATAATATTTGAAGTCGCAGTCCTCGATGATAATATCATGAGAGCCGATGGTGGGATCCGCCGCCGTGGCTCCTCCAAACAAATAGAAGCCGTCGCTCATCTCTGTCACATCTACATTGTAGATGCGGTACCCCACGTTTTTTCCCTTGGCGTTAATGCCGATGGCATAATTCTGAATGTTGAGATCCTTTATTACCCAATTGCTGGCCCCGGCTGAAACATCAATGAAATTGCCGGACACCTGGTTGAACCGGGTAAAATTCCCCTGGAATACCGGAAGTCCTGCTCCCGTATCCACACCCACAATACTTTTGGGCGTATTGACTCCCGCTCCGCCGGAGGCAATGGTGATTTTCTGTCCTGTATAGGTGCCGCTGCCGATATAGAGGGTTCCCGCGGCCGCCGTATTATTCCAGGCGGATTGCAGCGCATAAGGGGCTTCCGCGGACAAAGCATTGCTCCAGCTGCTGCCGTCCAAGGCGCCTGCGCCGGTTGGCGTGATATACCGGTCGGCAATGGTGACGGGAGCCGTACGGGGCTCCGACGGCAGGATATTGGAGGGTACCGGCTGGAAGTAGCCTTTGGCCGCACCGTAGACCTGATTATTGAAATCCGTGCCCACCCCCGTCCACAGCGCATTGCCGCCATTGACCAGCTGCGGATCGGTTCCGGTGAAGGTGCCGTTCACATAGCCGTAGACAGCGGTGTCCACCAGGGTGTAGTTCCCGCGGTCAATTTTGTCGTACAAATTGGCGGTGGAGCCTGTCGTATCGGCGATGACGGAATCATATATGGTGACGTACCCGCCCTCACAGCGGAACTCATACCCGTTGTTATTATAAAACGTGCTGTTGTGGATGATCACATTGGCCCGTCTGGCCTGGTCGCTGGTTGCGCCGATCCACGCCCCCAGATTGTCGGAGTAGGCGGCGATGCAGTTGGTCAGCACCGCTTCACCGGTGGACCAGATCCGGAAGCCTCTTTTGTTGCCCAGGGCAATGCAATCGTTCAGGTACGTATTCTTGGCCTTAATGTCCCAGCCGCCATCGGTGTTATCGAAGGCCTTGCAGCGGTTGTAGGTGATGTTGTCGGAATTCCATTCGGAGACGAAGGTATCTCCGTTCCAATATCCGGTTCCCCCGTTATGATAATTGTTGCGGCCCTCACAATCATTGAAGGTAATGTCGTGGTCGATGATACCGGCTGCCTGCTCGGAATCCGCCACTTGGAAGCTAAAAGGGAAGTTGGAGCTGACCCAATAAGCCTCACCGCCGGCATCCGCCGTGCAGCGGTTGACTGTGGCATTATAGTTGCCGTCCCGGAAGCGGATGCCGCGCTTCGTATAATAGTTGAAGTCGCAATCCTCAATCAGGATATCGTGGGAGCCAATAGTGCCGTCAGCGGCGGTAGCGCCTCCCCGCAGATAAAAGCCGTCGCTCATGAACGAAACGTCCACGTTGTTGATCCGGTAACCTACGTTCCGGCCTTTGGTCTCCACGCCGATATAATAATTGCTGATTTTGATATCCTTCAGTGCCCAGAAGCTGGCTCCCGAGGATACCTCGATGAGGGTTCCCCTGCGCTGTGAGGTATGGGTAAAATCGCCCTTAAAGACAGGCAGCCCGCTGCCGCGGTCCACTCCCTCCAGCTTTTTCGGCGTGGTTGGGCCAGTGCCTCCGCTGCGGATCTCCAGGTACTGGGGAACATTGTAATTGCCGCTGCCCACAAACAGGGTGCTGGTACTGCCGGTGGCATCCCACGCCTTCTGCAGGCCGTCGGTCTGATTGCCCGCCATGGCGTTAGCCCAGCTGCTGCCGTCCCGGGTGCCTGCCCCGTCCGGCGTGACATAGCGGTTCTCGGTGCCGCCGGACGGAGGCGTTGGTGCAGGAAGCGCCGCTTCTGCAGCGAAGGCATCGATGGTCACATAATAATCCGAGGACGCGGTATTCTTGGTGTCGCCGACCACCACCCGGATGGTGTGATTGCCGGGGGAAAGATCCGTTTTGGAGAAAACCAGCTGCTGGAACAGCTCTGTCTTGGAATACAAATCCACCCGCTGGGCCAGCACACCGTCGATATATATATCGGCCTTGCCCCGGTTGGCGGTCATGGAGGTATACATATAAATCTTAGTGCCGGTAAAATGGAGCTCGGCATAATTGTTAGTGGCATTGCTGGAATACTGGTCATTGTTCACATTGCCTGTGGCAGTGCCGGAATACAACCAGGAGCCCTGGTACACGATGGCCGGATTCCGGGTATCAATAAGCACAGTCCCGGGAATAGGCGAGGGAGTAGCCGTGGGCGCCACTGTCGGTGTGACGGTCGGTGTTGCGGTTGGTGTGGCCGTGGGTGACACGGTGGGCGTTGCGCTTGGCGTAGCCGTTGGCGTAGCCGTGGGTGACACGGTGGGCGTTGTGCTTGGCGTAGCCGTGGGTGTGGCCGTGGCTGTTGGCGTAGCCGTCGGTGTGGCTGATGGAGTCGCGGTAGGTGTGGCCGTTGGCGTCGGCGAAGGACCTCCCGGCACATCCTCCCGCAGGCTTTCCGCCGGTCCGGTTCCCGAAGGCACATCGGCGCCCGTGGTCAGATAAATTTTGTCCACATACAGCCCGTCCTCCCGGGCCCAGATGTTCAGCTCGGTGACGCCTGTCGGAATGCCCGTAAGCGTTCCGACGTTTTTCCATTTGAAGGTTGTTCCGGTGCTCAGACTGGTATTGGAAAACCGGGATATATCCCCATAACCCACATAGACAGAATCCGAGCCGGTGTTGGGTGCCTTATACAGCAGCCAGACCTTGTAATTGCCCGGCGTGGTGAAGTTGATTTTGTAGGTCAGCTCCGGCGCGTTGGTGTTTTCCGGCGGGTTGAAGAAGGTCCCCTTGTCCGGGGATGCCCACATGGCGTTTCCGGACAAGCCGGCTGCTTCCATCCAATCCCCTCCGCTGCGGGCTGTAGTGTATGCATATTCGGATTGCTCCGCAGCCTTCTCCGCCTCTACGGTTACCTGACCTGATGATTCCAGCCAAGGACCTGCCACCGGAGGCAGCAGGGTCTCCCGGGCGCTCTCTGCCAGTCCGGTTCCGGAAGGCGATTCGGTTCCGGTGGTCAGATAGATTTTGTCCACATAAAGCCCGTCTTCCCTGGCCCAAATATTAATGTCCACATACCCGACACCTACCCCGGTTAAGGTTCCGGTGTTCCGCCAGATAAAGGAGCTGCCGGTGGACAGCTCGCTATTAGTGAATGCCTCCACATCGCCAAAGCCCACATAGACGGAATCCGAGCCGGTGTTAGGCGCTTTATACAGCAGCCACACCTTGTAGTTTCCCCCTGTGGTGAACTTTACCTTGTAGGTCATCTCCGGCGCATTATCGTTCTGTGGTGCGTTGAAGAAGCTTCCCACATCCGGGGATGCCCACATGGAGCCGCCCGAGGACCCGGACGCCAACGTCCATTCCGCACCGCCTCTGGCATTTGTGTAAGCGTATTCAGATTGTTCCATGGCAGCTTCCGCTTCGATGGCAACAACACCGTCCGTTTCCAGGAAAGCTCCCGCCGCCGGCACAGCCGCTTCCGCTTTCGGTACAGGCGCGACAAAAATCATGGACGAGCTGAGCATACAAACCAGCATCACCATGGAGACTATCCGTTTCCATTGCCGCATTCTTTTGTTCATCATTTTATTCCTCCCATTGTGTAGTGCTTGCTTGCAAACGCCATATTCCCCCTGCCGGTAAGGCCTGAACAGCTTCAGATGAAAGCCTTATACACGTTGAGGCCATGCAACCGTTATCTCCCTCCTTTCAAAGGCGTCTACCGAACCAAGGTAAATTCTAACGGAAGTGAGCGCCGCTATTATGCCGGAAACCGCCCCTTCCGGATTCTAACGGAAGTGAGCGACCTTATTAGGCGCTTTTGCCCACCGATCCGGCAGATTTACCGGTAATAGCGTCTCTCACCGCCGTTAGAAAAATAAAGGGGTGTTTTTGCGGCAAATAACGGCGCTGGCCGCCGTTAGAATTACACCAGTCCGCGCAGAGCCACTCCCTACTGCTTGCTCCGCTCCTCAAAATACTCCATACCCATCAGCTCATCGGTAATGGCTGCAATTTGAGTCGCCATAATCCCCGGGGAGTACAGTCCTCTGGCGTGCTCGATCCCCCGCTCCTCCATCAGCCGGAGGATATTGGCGTTGGCAAGCTCCAAAGCGGACAAGGCCTCCTGTACATTGAATCTGCCGGGAGAGGTAGGCGCCGGAGGCCAGCGCGCATCGCTGACGTAAGCGGTGGTGATATTGCGCATAATCTCCCGGAATGCCGCATCCGCCCGCATATCCGCCAGCCCCACATGGGCAGCGATAGCCTTCAGGCCCTGGTGCATGCTGATGCACACCGGGTCCAAAATCCGGGAATATACAGTGTTGTTCCACGCCTTGGCGGTACCGCCGTGCCAGGCGCAGCCGTTCTCGATCCGCTGGAAGCCCCTGCCGGGAACCGCTTCAAAACGGGCGGCGGCCTCTACCGGGGTAATAAATTCATAGCCCAGCTCACGGGACATTGCCAGAATATCGTGGAAGCGCTCAACACTTTCGGGTGCCGGTTCGAAAAACCTGGCCAGACCGAACTGCTTCACGTAGAAATAAGCAGTGGTTCCCACATATTCCGCATCCTCCGCATACGGCATAATGAAGCCGTTGCCGCCGGGAATCCGGCTTTGCCAGCGCTGCAGCGCCTCCCGCACCTCGGAAGCCTGGATAGGCTGCTCCCGGTTACCCTCGGTAGCGCCCATGAGATACCACAGCATAAGATTGCACAACATGTCCGAACGCAGGATCACCTTCAGCCCGTTGTCCAGGAGATTGGGGCGGAACAAGGTCAACAGTGCCTCCGGGTTCTCTGAGATGGCCTCCTCGATTTTGAACAGCGCATTCTTGTTGCTGTGCCCCCGCACATCAAACTGGAGGCCGGTAGCCTCCCGCAGACCGGGAACGGCGGACAGCAGATAGGAATCCGCATCCGCGATCAGAATCTCGAAGCCCGCCTCCCGGAAGATGTTGGGGATATAGCTGGCCCAGCTGCACTCCGGGTTCCAGCCGGATACGGGCCGGAACCCCGTATATTTCTCCCAGGTATCCAAGCCGTTGCGCAAGGAATCCAGTCCGATCTCCGGATCAATGTTCGCCAGCATGATGTGGGTATGCGGAGAGCCCACCGGCTCAATCCGTCCTTCCCGGATGCCGTCCACCAGCTTCTTCAGCACCTCCGGGCACTCCTTCGCCATAAGCTCCACCGTTTCCCCGGAAGCCTCGAAGGCAATCCTGGCCTCCTGGCGTTTTGCCGCATCGAAGATTTTTTCATACGATTCCTTAATGACCCAGGCCCGTTTCTTCGGCTCCAGCTGGGAATATTGCAAATTGCCGTGCGGCATAAAAATTATGCCGGGCTTCGTGCTCATCTTCATTCGCTCCTTTGCGCAATGGAAGCAGCCCTCAAGCTGCATATGCCCTTATTATAAGATCCGCGGTTCCGGCCAGCCTTCGTTTTATACCGGGAAATCTTCGTTATTCACAGTGGTTTGAAGAGCCGCAGCCCCTCGGACAGCAGCATCAGCACAATACCGTAGGCATAAAGGGATTGGATGTACGGCACCCGGAGATATCCTGCCTGCTCCTGGCAATCTGTTCCCCCGGAAGCGCACATTACCCGGCCGTCAGGTCCAATCTGGCCCATAACCGCATGAAGCGTTTCCTTCCCCCATTGGCTGAACGACGCATCAAGAATACCTGTGCGTGCTCCCATCAGCGCCGCATAGCCAAATAAGGCGGTAGCCGTTGTCTCCGGGTATGCCTCCGGGCAGTTCAAGAGCGTGCGCAGCAAACCATCCTCCCCTCTCAAGGAGGAAGCCCGGTTCATCAGCCGGACTAAAATCTGGCGGAAGCGGTCGGATTCGCCTTCATAAGCGGTGCCCGCAAGCAGCCGGCACAGCTCCGCAAGACCTGCCGCCATCCACCCGTTGCCGCGCCCCCAATGCTCTCCAAGCTGCTCTTCACGGATGCAATGGTACCCATGTACAAAAAGCTGCTCCTCCCGGTCGTACAAGCAGTCCACATGAATATCAAACTGCCGGATTCCCGCTTCAACAAGGTCATTGCGGTTCAGTATAAGGCCGCAGTCTATCATGAATATGCCCGCCATAAAAACCGTGTCGATCCACAGCTGGTTTTTGTAATCCTCCAGTCCGCCCTTGCCCCAGACATGGGCAAAGCCTCCATTGGAGGTGAGCAGCGCTCGGTTCAGGCACCAGTCGGCATACTCCGTACACACCTGCCGATACAGTCCGGCTTCAGGAGAAGCCCCGTCCGCCTCTTCCTTCAGCAGGAGCAGCGCCGTATTGGCCAACGCCACATAATTGACCGAGCCGAATTCCCGGTGCTGCACATGGGAATGGAACCAGCTCCGGACAAAGTCCAGACAGGCTTTATTCCCGGACGCCTCCCACATCCGGCTTACTCCGTACAGGCCGACTCCCTGGCTCCAATCCCAGCGGTCCAGACTGAGATTCCATTCTCCGTCCCCGCCTTCCCCCAACCGTTCCATCATCGTCTTCCCAACAGACATTATGCCCTTATCCTCTGCCCAATTGTTCAAATTACCGCCCCTCTCCATCCTACTGTTCAACTCCCTGCTCCCTTTTCTTCCGCAATTCCCCCACCCCCAGCATGGCGGCAACCTCCACCCCCGCAAGCAGCACAATGCCGATGCCGTGGGTATCATTCAAGGACCATGTCAGATCGTACTTGTAATAATCCGGGCTGAAGGAATACTTTGAGCCCCTGCACACGCCGTAAACATTGCCCCACTGGTCCACGGCATGGCGGGTCAAGCCCGCCCATCCCCGCAAGGCCGCCTCCATGTACGGCTCAGGGTCCTCCAAGAGCCCCAGCCGGACTCCCCGGCAGAAGGCATAGACAAACATGGCCGTGCAAGAGGTTTCCTCATAGGATTCCGGATCGGTCAGCACCTGATGCCACAGCCCTCCGCTGCCCTGCAGCCCCAGTAATCCGCTGCAGAACTCGTTAAAAAAACCCAGCAGCTCCTGCCGCTGCGGATGCCCGGCAGGCAAAGCCTCCAGCAGCTCCGAGAGGGTGAAGGCCGGCCAGCCGTTGCCCCGTCCCCAGGGAACCATCGTGGCCATTCCCTGCTTGAAATCATACACATGGGACATAATGCGTTCTTCTGGCATATACAGATACCGGCGGAACAGCAGAAACTGCTTGGCCGCTTCATCCAGATAGCTGGACTCACCCGTAAGCCGGGCGTACCGGATCAGAAACGGAATACTCATATACAGATCATCGCCCCATAGGGTATTTTCCATATAATAGCCCGGGCTCTTCCGGTAGAATGCGCCATCCGCCTTCCGTTCAAGCCTGTTCATCATAAAGTCCGCAACCTCCCGGGCGATATCCGGCGAGGCAGGGTCAGGAGCCTCCGCATACACCTCCAGCATGGCGGAGGCGAAGGAACCGCAATCATCCAGCATATCCATATCCGCCAATTGATGGTTCACAGAAGGAAACCCGTAGTGCTCAGCCTCCCAAAGGGAGTAGGCATACATACCGGTGCAAGCCCGGACATGACGTACCGCATAAAAGACCAAATCCGGCCGCTCCAGCATTCTTCCCGCACGGAGTATCCCGTACAGGGTTACACCCAGAGGATAGCTCCATCTTGCATAATTCTCATTTTCCGGGTATGCCCTCACCCATACATCAGGCTCATCCGTTCTCCAATAAATGCCTCCGTTCTCCTGCCCCCATAGTCCGGTAAGGGTTGGACCATCCGGAAACGGCAGATGGTCCGCCGGAAGCGGGCCCAGATATAACCACGGCTCCTGCGTTCCGTGAATAGGGTGAGGCTGCAGACAGCGGCATATCCCCCGCTTCCCGGCCAGCTCCAGCCGGAAGCCCCAATCCTCCGCGCCGGGTTGGAACTTCACCAGCACCTCGTGGGAGCCATAGCCCAGAGCCAGCTCCTGCTCCGCAGCTCCTCCTGTGTCCATCGCCATATGCTGGACTCCGTCCACCCATACCACAGCAGCTCCGGCACACTCCAAAGTAAGCCGGTACCTTCCTTCCCCCGGCTCCTTGCATTCCACCCGGGTCCAGGCATAGGCAGCTAACCCAGCCTCCCCCCGCCCAAACAGTCTTTTTCCTGCTCCATAGCTTTGCTCCGGAGCGCTCCATTGGCGTCCAGGATACCATTTGACCCCGGAAAAAGTCTCGTTGGAAGCGGCAGCCGGAATTTCCATATCCCGAAACACATCCTGATCGGCAAGCCCGGAATAAATCCAGCCCGCCTGCCCCGCCCGCTCCGCGAAGGGTGCAAGGATTACGGGAGAGGGCCACTTGCTCCGCACAATGCCCAGGATGCATCCGAAGCCGGAGGCGGTTTTCACTGCTGTGACGAGCACTGTATTCCAGCCCGCCTGCAAGGGAACCCGCAGGGGCTTGCGGGCACCGGGGGTGAGCTCGTCAACCGCCTCCGACCGGTACAAAAGCCGGCCGTTCACAAACACCCGCACCGGACCGTAACAGCTTACGGCCGTTTCCCAGAATGCTTCCTTGCCGCTCCAAACCTTGCAGAAGGCATACGCATATTGGCCCCGCCGAGCATCCGGATGCTTTTCCCCCAAATTCAAATCATACCGCCCGTCCGCCAGCTGGCGGAACCCTGTTCGGTTAAATGCCCGGAAGACAAACGGCATAGCCGGATGGTCTCCGATGTAACGCGAGGCGATTGTCTCCAGAACCTGCGTCGCTTCCGTTCCGCAGCGGAACGCTATACTTTCTTCCTCCTCCACATAATGGGGCATCCCCCCGTCACCGTCCTATCCTCATATTCTGAAATTCAGCTTCTTAACCCGTCCGCCCAGCCGCAGCTCCGCCAGACCGCTCCCATATTCCGCACAGGCATAAGGACTGTCAATCAGGGGATATCCACCCGGACCCGGGAAGGCTTCCCCGTTTAACAAACAACCGGAGTCATAGTCCAGGAAAACCGTACCGATGGAGGGGGATTCATAGCCCAATCCTCCGCCTTCTGTTCCGCTGATCCGTGCCGCCGCAATAGCCTCCATAAACTGCCCGAAGCTGCCCCGTTCCTGGCGGCTACCCGCCTCCAGCAGCCAAATATTGCTTTTCTCCATACAAAGAAGCTCCCGGTCCTTCTCCTCGCCATGCCGGGTGACCGTATACGGCATCCGGGAATACACCGCTACATAAGCGTCCCCTTTGCGTCCGAAGAGCCAACCCCCGGCCTCAGCTGTTTCATCCATCCGGCCAAAGGGAAAGTAAGCATGGGTATACCCAGGCCCCTCCTCCAGCCGGTAGATGTAAGCCAGCACCTGCCGGTGTGCAAACATCCTGGGAGTCCGGTACTGCCCGCCCCAATAGGAAGGACGGGTCATGGGGGACTTATTGTCAAAGCAGGTGACAAAAACGGGAACGGAACCATCCAGCAGCACCTGGCCTGCATGGACCTGCTCTCCCGGCAGCCCCTTCAGGGAATCCGCCATCCCCGAAACCATATAATCCGGAGTCCGGTAGACGGCACAATTCACCCCTTCCATGTTCCGGTGGGGAAACAGCCCCATACAGGATTTGGTGTATAAAGGCTCCCGGGAGGCTGCCACCTCCTCCCACTCCCAGTCGGGAGCATACCGGCTGCTTGCCAGGGCGATGCAGCCCATGGACAGCTTGCTCACCGGCCGCTCCGGCTGGCCGAACAAAAGCGTATTGATAGCGCCGATAGGCTCTGTTTCGGGATATATCACCGATTCCTCATAGGCGCGGCCATGGGTGGTCCCCATAATACCACGGCTGGTATGGGTAGCCAGGATGGCCACCATCAGATCCAGCAGCTGCCGGGCAAGGATCCGCACATAGGCAGTCTCCGCCCCAAAATCCGTTACCGTGAGCAGTGCAAGAATATTCTCCTCAAAATACGTATTGGAATGCCATTCCATAAACCCATAGGTGCCCTTCTCCCTGATCCACCGCTCGGCATTCAGCCGTCCGCGCAGGGCATGGAAGAGGCCGTTCTGCCCGCTGGCCTGGAATATCTCCTCCGGGAACAGCAGCCCCGCCGCATATTCCGCACTGTAAAACAGCATTTCATGGTTCTCCGAGCGGGTGAACATCATGGACCGGCCTTTTTCCTCGGTGCCGTATTTGAACCCGAGAATACATGCCTTCATCCGCTGCAGCAGCTCCTGATCCAGACGGCCGCTCTTTCCATGGAGAGCGTACATCCGCAGCACGCCGTGCAGGGAGAAATCCGCACAATCGAACCGGGCGTTGATATAATCCAACGTCTGCCCGATGCGGGCGGCATCCACTTGCTCCCACCGGTCCAGCTCCATTTTTGCCAGCTCCGCATAAACGGCCGTCCGTGCCACTGTCTTCATCCCGGTCATCTGCTCCAGCAGATGGCGCCCTCGTTCCCGGTAATCCGCTCCCGGAGGAATCGAATCCAGCCCGCCAATCCGTTTCACAGGCAAGGCGATCCCGGACACCCGTTCTCCGGAATCCGCTTCATAATCCACCGTCAGCGAGCATTCTTCCGCAATGGGGAGTGTGCCGGCGCTCAACAGCTCCAGAGAGCGGACAGCGGGGCTTGCGCCAAGGGGCACTTTCTGCTCCAGCAGAGTCTCCGCCTGCACGCCTCTAAACATCCGGTGGATACCGATGATAAACTCTCCGCCGCTCTCCACCGGCTTACTCCAATGCAGCGTAACAGGCTGGCGGTCTTGGACAACGGGATTCCGGATATGAAAATCCGCCAGCTCCTCCTCCAGCTGCCGCCGTGTCTCCTCCTCCAGCAGAAGCGGAAGGCGGGGCTGGATTTCCTCTGCCGTCCGGAGAGTGAAGGAATTGATGCAATGCAGATGGACATTGTAAAGCAGGAGCAGCACCTCATTCTCCCCTTCCCGGAGAGGCAGCTCCAAGCGGAATTCCCCATCCGTCCGCCCCAGTCGGATGTGGGAAAAAATCTCCTGCCCGTTTACCCGGATAAGCACCGAGCCGGTCAGAGCCATCAGAAAGGGATAAACGCCATCCTTGGGTGCCGACAGCCGGGTATATGCGTACGTAACCAGCATCCGGGCATGGACCCCGAATCTGGCCCAGGTCATCTTGTGCTCGGAGGGACTATGGCGCGCCAGCTTCCATTGAAGATTCTGACCGAACAGCTCCACTGTTTTCCCTTCGGCGGGGTCCATTCCCTCCAGCCTGGCTGCCGCCTCGTCCGCCAGCTCCTGATAAGGCTCCGCAGGCACGGTATAATTGTCGTAATAAAGCTCAGAAACCTCCCGGTCAAACGGTCCCGCATAGAGCCATTCTCTGACCGTCCGACTGTTAACCGGATGTGCTTCCTGCATGGTCTGATCCTCCCTTATACCAAAGGGACGGAGACTTTCCTCTCCGTCCCTTCCGAGTTCCGCTTACTTTTTCACTTCCGCCAAAAGCTTTTCATATATGCCCATTTGGGTCTTGGCGATTTCGTAGATGTCCTTAGGCAGCAGCGCGTTGTTCTTATTGGTGGTGTACCAGTTCTTGTGCCAATCCTCAATCGCTTTGCCGTTATTCTTCTGCCATACATCCTGGGCATCCTTCAAGGCTTGGTCGATCTTATACTTCTCTCCGCTGACAATAGCCTTCAGCCAGATATCGGTAATGGCCTTCTCCGCATTGGCATCTGTTGTGAACAAGTCCTTGGACAAAACCGGCATATGCTCGGATACCGTCAGCTCCGCATAGGGCTTGTCGAGAGTCATGTACGTTTTGCGGAACAGCACGTCGAAATTCTGGTATTCCTCCTTGCGCGGATCACTCTTGTATTTGACAAGGGCCAGGCTGTTCTTGCCGAAGGTCAGACCGCCATTCTGCAGCATCCGCATGTCCGCGGTAATGTCGGTCACTTCCTTCTTGAACTTGGCGGCATCGATAATCTCCAGAATCCCGTCATTCATTTTGTAATGAGTGCCTTCAATACCGTTTCCAAGTATCTTATTGGTGTCTTCCCTGACCAGGAAATCCACGTGCTTCATCACGGCGTCAGGATTCTTAGCTGTGGCGCTGACAACAGCCGTCATCTGGACCGGATTCTGCAAACTGGGCGTGAAGGTGCCAAACTTGCTTTCCGGATACGGCAGGAGAGTCACGTCCGCCGTTGCCACATTCTTCTTCAGCGGATCGATCAGGGTCTGCAGAATGTTCATGGTGCTTCCGTCCTGGAACGGATAAATCCCGATTTTGCCGTTGATGAAATCCTGCTTGGCCTTGGCCCCGTTCTTGTCGTTGGCGAAATCCCGGTCAATGATGCCCTCGTCATACAGCCTTTTGGCGTAGGTGTAATATTCTGTCCGGCGCTCCCAATCCAGCACCACCTGCCCGTCCTTCTCCACCCATTTTTTGCTGGCGCCGAAGAACTGCTTCACAGTCAGCTCGGCTCCCCCGCCCAGGGTAAGGCCGAAGGTATCCTTGGCTCCGTTGCCGTCCGGGTCCTTATCGGTAAACGCCTTGGCCACCTGGTACAGCTGGTCAGTGGTTTTCGGCATCTCCAAATTCAGCTTCTTCAGCCAATCCGTGCGGATCAGAATACCGCGAATCGGGCTCATCCAGTTGAGCCGCCCGAACTC
>JAQSYT010000131.1 GCA_029256065.1 Paenibacillaceae bacterium | reverse complement strand
CTTGGTCCGGTCCATCCCATGGGAACCGTAATCCATGATTTCAAAGACAACCCTTGTTGTGCCTGCTGTCCACATAAAATCAACAAAATAGGATCTCCCCCGCCAGTCCTTCATTTCATACTCGGGATGTAATCCCTGAAAATGGCCTGCCAACGCCCACCAAATCTCTTCAAGGAACAGGCGGTTACCGAACCCATGACCACGTTTCAGTGCGTCGAGACGTTCTCCCTTCCTATGGCTTAAGTGCTCTCCAATCCATCTCTTATGTTCTACCTCAAAGCTCATGTCCTGCCTCCTTTTGCTGGTCCAAAAACAAAAAGCCCGTCCCTTCCAGGTTGGAAGGAGACGGGCATGCTTTGCCGCTAAGTTGGTTAAATATCTACTACAAGTGTGCCACAACCTTCCCGGTGGCGCAACACAAAAACAACCGATTTGCGGGAATTTGAATCCTTTCTGCCTAATTCCAAGTATTATGAAGTATGATAAAAGAAGCGGCGCTTGTCTTTGCGGTTCATCGTTAACGCTTACGAAGCCAGCTTTGCCTCACGGCAAAGCTCAGTAAATGCTTACGAAGTCAGCTTTGCCTCACGGCAAAGCTCTCAGGAGGGATACTATGGGAATACTGTCCAGATTCAAGACGATTATGGCAAGCAATGTGAACGTTCTGATGGATAAAGCGGAGGACCCGGAGAAAACCGTCGAGGAGCTGATGCGGGGGCTGCGTTTGGATTTGGGCACTGTCCGCGCGGAGGCCGCGGCCTTGCAGGCCGGGGAGCAGCGCGCCAAGCGGGCCTTGGAGGAATGCCGGGCGGAAATCCGCAAGCTGGCCGCTTATGCGGAAAAGTCCCAAGAGATGGGTAATAGTATGGATGCGGGGCTGTTTGTGGATAAAAGGGACGCCCTTCTCCCCAAGGAAACGGAGCTGGAGGACCGGTACCGGGAAGCAGCCGGGCAAGCAGCCAGTCTGAAGGAGCTGGAGGAGAAGCTGTCATCAGACATAAGCCGGCTGGAGGCCCGCCAGGCCGAGTTGAAGGAGCGGATGGCCGCGGCCAGCACCCAGCAGAAGCTGAACGCCTTGGATGCTCCCGGGCATGGGGGGAAATCCGCCATTCAGGCGGCGGAGGATAAGATAAACAGCGCCTATTATGAGGCCAAGGCGCTGGCTGAGCTGAGAGCCGATCCGAAGGAGAAGCTGGAGCGGGAGCTTGCGGAATTGGACAGAGTCTCCAAGCGGCCGGAGGAAGAAGGGAAAGCCTGAGGCGGCAACCGGAACAAGTCCGGGAAAGACGGGCTACAGCCATTTTGTAAGGTGAGGTGAAGCGATGCAGGTCATTGATTTCAAATGTGCCAATTGCGGCAGCAGCATGATCTTTGACAGCGGCAAAACAGCCTTGTTCTGTCCAAGCTGCGGCAGAACGGATTCCATCGAAGGGCTGCCAGACCCTGTGGAGTCGTTGAAAACGCCGGTTGTTCCCCAACCCCAGGGGGAGTATCATTGCCCCAACTGCGGCGGCGTCATCGAATCGGATGCGGAGACTACCGCCACCGTGTGCAGCTTCTGCGGCGCAAGCGCCATCCTGGGGGACAGGCTGGCGGGCAATCTCCGCCCTGCCCAGGTGCTGCCCTTTGCCATCAGCAAGGATGAAGCGGTGCGTGCCTTCAAGAAATGGTGCCGCAACGGGCGGCTAACGCCTAAGGGATTTATGACGGCAGACCGGATCAAGAGTATTACCGGCACGTATGTACCGTTTTGGCTGTATGCGCTGAATAACCATATTGAAGCACGGGCGCAGGCCACGAAGGTCAGAACATACGTGCAGGGGGACTACCGGATTACGGAAACCCAGCACTTCAGCGTATACAGGAGAATCCGGCTGAACTACAACCGGGTGCCGTTGGACGCGTCGGAGAAAATGAGCGACAAGCTCATGGACCGGCTGGAGCCATTTCCGTACCACCAGCTCAAGGGATTTAAGACGCCATACCTGGCGGGGTACCGTGCAGATAAATACAACTACACCGGCGAAGAAATGCTGCCGCGGGTGAAGGAAAAAATCCGTCCCTATGTAGAAGCCTACATCCAGTCAGCCATGGCGGGATATACCACGGTCAGCTATACCCAAAAAGACATCGACACCCGCATGGCCCAGGCGGATTATGTCCTCATTCCCGTATGGGTGGTCCATTACGATTACGACAAGCTGGAGCATACCTTCGCCATGAACGGGCAAACAGGCAAGGTGGTAGGGAAGCCGCCCATCAGCTTCGGCAAGGTGGCTGCCTGGTTTGCGGGAATTTCAGGCGTAACCTTCCTTTCTCTGAAGCTCATTGCTCTTCTGATGGGAGGCGGTTTATGGTGATGGGACAACGTCAAAAGGCAGCGTTGGGCATGCTGATTCTTACTCTGTTCCTGCTGGCTCCCGTGCTGGCTTCTGCCGCACAGGCGGCCCAGGGCGGGGCGGAGAAGCGGTACATTTATGACGAGGCGGATCTGTTGACTCCCGGAGAAGAGGCGGCGCTGACTGAGCTCTCTATAAAATACGGAGCCAAGAGGCAGACGGACTTTCTGATCTACACCTCGAAGAATACGGCTAACACCGATATAGTGGTGATGACCGAGGATTTTTATGACAGCAAGGCGCCGGGCTACGATAAGCCTCACGGCAATACGGCCATCCTGACTATGGACATGCGCAACCGGGAGGTTTATCTGGCCGGCTTCTACAAGGGAGAGGAGTATCTGGATGACCAGCGGATGGACAAAATCCGCACCAAGCTCACTCCTTATCTGAGCTCCGGCGATTACGCCCAGGCCTTCGAAATCTATCTGGACACCGCCAACCGGTATATGGGCATCCGACCGGGTGTAAATCCCGACAATATCCTGTTCCAGCTGTGGTTCCAGCTGGCGGTTTCCCTGGGACTGGGCGCCATTGTGGTTGGCACCATGGCGCACCATTCCGGCGGCCGGGTGACGGTAAGCCGGGAGACTTACGAGGATGCCGCCTCGTCCGGCATTCTTGACCGGCAGGACCAATATCTGCGCACCACCGTCACCAGAACCAAAATCCCCAAGAACACCGGAGGCGGTGGAGGGGGCGGGGGTGGCGGAGGCGGTGGAGTCAGCCGGGGAGGCCATTCCCACAGCGGCAGCAGAGGATCGTTTTAGGGCCTGTCTTCAAACCCGCTTGAGGGCAGCTTTACCCGTCTTTTCGCCCCTAGCTTCGTTACTTCCGCTTGACGTACCCCCGGTACGCCTTCACGAAAGTGCCTTGCCATGAACGAAAATCCGGCCAATTCTGATCCCCTCGGAGTTTGAAGACACACCCTAGGAGAAACGAAGCTTACCTATCTTGTATAAAGGAGTGGTTCAGATATGTCATTTTTCCGCAACCAGTTTGCCAATGTGGTGGAATGGGAGGAGTTCCGGGAGGATATGATTTTCTGGAAATGGAGCAACCGGGAGATCAAGAAGGGCAGTAAGCTGATTATCCGGCCAGGCCAAGACGCCATCTTCTTCCACAACGGCAAGATTGAGGGGATTTTCCAGAACGAAGGCGAGTACAATATTGAATCTCAGATCATCCCCTTCCTGTCCACCCTGAAGGGCTTCAAATTCGGCTTCAACAGCGGCATGCGGGTAGAGGTGCTGTTCGTGAATACCAAGGAGTTCACCGTCCGGTGGGGCACTCAGAATCCCATTCTGCTGCCTGCGCCCAACCTGCCCGGCGGTCTGCCCATCCGCGCCAACGGAACCTTCAATTTCAAGGTGAACGACTATGTAGCCCTGATCGACCGGATTGCCGGAGTGAAGGACAGCTATCTGGTGGAGGAAGTGAAGCTGCGGATTACCTCCGTGCTGGACCAGCTTCTGATGAAGTGGATCAGCAAGGAAGGCAAGGATATGTTCAATCTGCAGGCCAACGCCTTCGATATTGCCCGGGGCATCCGGGAGGATCTGGATATGCAGGTGTTGAGCACGGGGCTGACGGTCACCGGCTTCCAGGTGATGAGCTTCAATTACCCGCAGCAGGTCCAGGATATGATCAACAAGACGGCGTCCCATGAGATGATCGGCAATGTGGGCAAGTACCAGCAGATTTCCATGACCGACGGTATGGCCTCAGGCAATGTGAAGGGTGGAGGCGCCGCGGCGGATATGGCAGGTATGATGATGGGCATGAACGTGGCCAAGGAAATGATGAAGAATATGGATGCCCAGAATCAGAAGGCAGGCGGTTCTCCGCAAGGAAGCCCGAATGGAGCACAAGCAGCCGGAGAGGACAGCGGGAAGAAGCCTAATTTCTGTCCCAACTGCGGCGCCAAAAATGAAGGGGCAAAGTTCTGCCCCAATTGCGGCCAGAAGCTGGGATGATGAAAAAATTCCGGATTTGAC
Source organism: Paenibacillaceae bacterium (assembly GCA_029256065.1). GTDB lineage: Bacteria > Bacillota > Bacilli > Paenibacillales > NBRC-103111 > Paenibacillus_AR. The sequence goes on along the minus strand of JAQSYT010000131.1, from coordinate 8,657 downwards.
GGGACAACTGACAAGAGCGCTCCTTCTTTATGGAAGGGGCGTTTTTGTGCTTGGTGAAATATTTGCCGTTTTTGACTAAAACCAAGGAAACCTTGGAAAACTTCAAACAGATCCAATGGTGCGTCCAATAGGGAGGGATGTTTGCCATGTCGTCTATCATCGCTTATATCCCGGATTGGACTGTGTTTGGCCAAGCGCTGATCGCCTTCCTGGTCCCCATCCTGGCCAGTGTTTCTCTCAAAAAAATATATGCCTTCGCCGGCAACGGGAGCAGGCGCGCCTCCTCCAAAAAGCAGAAGGCACCTGCACCTGCCGCCACTCCGTTCAGTGGAGACTTCGAGGCTGATTTGCGCTTTCTCCAAAAGGCGGTCTGCCAAAACAGCGATATGCGCACCCGGGAATTTCCGTTGGCAAAAATGGGTGCCCGAGGCGTGTTGTTTTTTGTGGACGGCATGCAAAATGACCGGCTGTTAAATATGAACATCTTGGAATTCCTGATGTTCGAAGCAACGGAAAAGACCTTCGCCTATCCCGTTGGGTCTGATTCTCTGCTCCCCTTCCGCAGCTTGTGCGATGCACCGGATATGGAGAGCTTCGGAAGGTCGGTTCTGTTCGGACATGCGGGCCTGCTCATAGAAGGCCTGCCCCGCGGGCTGCTTATCGAATGCCCGGACGGGGCCAACCGCGCCATTATGGAGCCCGTCTCCGAAATGCTGCTGCGCGGCCCCCGGTTAGGCTTCTCCGAGGTGATCAGCGTCAATACCTCTATGCTCCGCCGCCAAGGCTTCGGCGACCAGCTGGAAATGAAAAGCTGCCGTGTAGGCACCAGACTCAAGAAGGATCTGGTGATTGCCTATATGAAGGATATCGTGAATCCGGAGCTGCTGGCGGAGGTGGAGGCGCGCATCAGCAAAATGGATGCGGATTTCCTGGCGGAATCCGGATATGTGGAGCAGCTGATTGAAGATAACAGCTTCAGTCTGTTCCAGCAGGTCCAGAATACGGAGCGGCCCGACCGGGTGATCAATGCCCTGCTGGAAGGGCGGATCGCCCTTCTCCTGGACGGGACCCCGTTTGCGCTGATTGTCCCGGCCACCTTCAGCATGCTGCTGCAATCGCCGGAGGACTATTACGAGCGCTGGCTGCCCGGCTCCCTCTTGCGGATGCTGCGCTTTATCGCTGCTTTTGTGGCATTGATGGCTCCCGCGCTTTATATTTCGTTCATTTCATTCCATCCCGGGCTGATTCCCACGGAGCTGGCATTATCCATTATTGAAACCCGGCAGGGCGTTCCTTTCCCGTCGTTGATTGAGGTGCTGATTCTGGAGATTTCCATCGAAATTCTGCGGGAGGCGGGAATCCGGCTGCCTAAGCCCATCGGTCCGGCCATGGGCATTGTCGGCGGTCTGATCATCGGTGATGCGGCTGTCCAAGCCGGTATTGTCAGTCCCTTCCTGGTCATTGTGGTGGCGGTCACTGCCATTTCATCCTTCTCCATCCCCACCTACAGCGCCGGAATTACGCTGCGGGTGCTCCGTTTTGCGGGTATGCTGTTCGCCGCCTTCCTGGGTATGTTCGGGACGATTCTGTTCTTCCTCTTGCTGTGCAGCCATCTGACCAAGCTGAAGAGCTTCGGCGTTCCCTATCTGACCCCGGTATCGCCGTTCCGGATGGAGGACTGGAAGGATCTCTTCTTCCGCGCCCCTCTCAAGCTAATGAAGCGGAGGCCGGGGATGTTGAAGACGAAAAACAGCAAGCGGAAGCAGTAGGAGACTGTCAGCTCTTAAAATTTTTCCGGCAGGAGGGCTCAGCATTGTTCATCCGCACCGACGATAAAATCACGACTTCGCAAGCCGCCGTTTTTCTGACGAATACCGTCCTCGGCGCTGGAATCCTGACCATGCCCCGCAGCATTACCCAAGCGGTCAAAACGCCGGATACCTGGCTGACTATTTTGCTGGGGGGCGCTGTCATTTTGCCGGTAATCCTGTTGATGGTTAAGCTGTGCCAGCAGTTTCCCGGGGAGACCGTCTTCCAGTTCGCCGGAAGAATTGTCGGCAAGCTCCCGGGAGGGCTTTTGTGCCTGCTGCTGGTTATCTATTTCGTAGTTATCGCCGGCTTTGAAATCCGCTCGCTGGCAGAAGTAACCCTATTTTTCCTGCTGGAGGGCACCCCCATATGGGCAGTGGTGATCCCCTTCATCTGGGTTGGCACCTATCTGGTCTGCGGCGGCATCAATTCCATAGCCCGGGTGTATCAGGTCGTCCTGCCGATTACTATCTTGGTTCTGCTTGTTTCGTATGCCGTCAGCCTGCGTCTGTTCAACATCAATTATCTCCGGCCGGTGCTGGGCGACGGGCTAATGCCGGTTTTCCGCGGCCTGAAATCCTCCATACTGGTCTATTCCGGCTGCGAGGTTGTTTTGACGCTGGTGGCCTTTATGCAATTTCCCCGCCAGGCGGTCAAGGCTATGCTGGGCGGCATCGCCATCCCATTGGTCCTGTATCTGTTGACCATCATTATGGTAGTGGGCGGCCTTTCCATCGATTGTGTCATAACAAGCTCCTGGCCGACCATTGATCTGATCCGCAGCTTTGAAGTGACCGGATTTTTTGTGGAGCGGCTGGAGTTTCCGCTGATGGTAGTGTGGCTGATGCAGATGTTCTGCAATTTTTGCAGCTTCTTTTTCCAGGCTTCCCTGGGCATATCCCAGGTTTTCAAGATCTCTATCCGTCCCGTTATTTTTGGCCTGGTTCCGGTACTCTTCCTGATTACCATGATGCCCAAGAGCCTTCACGATTTGTTCTCTCTCGGGAACGCGATCGGATTGGCGGGAGCCGTCCTGTTTTTTCTGCTTCCTGTACCCCTGCTGCTGGTTTGGCTCCTCCGGACGAAAGGATTGAAGCAGCATGTATAAACAGGGAAAGCTCATTTTGATGCATATTTTGCTTGCCGCGCTGGTGTCGGGCTGCTGGAGCAGCAGGGAAATCGAGGATCTGGCGCTTTATGCGGGACTGGCGCTGGACAGCGGCCAGCCGGCTCCCACGGAGAAGAACTTCGAGGCCAAAGGGGCGACCTATTCCAAGCAAAACAAGGTGATGGTGACCATTCAGGTGGTTCCCGCCAAATCTGTGGGAGACAAGGAAGAGAAGAAGCAGCATGAGGCAAAAATGCCCTACTTCAATATTTCGGGAAGCGGTGATTCCATCCTGGAAATCTTCCGGCAGTTCTCCATCCGCCGGGACCGGCCTATCATCGGCCACCATCTCAAGGTGATTGTCATATCCGCCGACCTGCTGAAAAAACAGTCGATCCGGCAGCTGACCGATTTTGTCCTCCGGGACAATGACATCCGCCCCAGCACCATGGTGTATATCAGTGAGGGGCCAGCCAGGGAAACATTGGTTTCCGGCAACCCCGGCGAGGTTCCGGCCTTTCATATCCTGGGGATGCTGCGCAACCGCTCCAGAACCGGCAAGGTGCTTCAGGCGGTTACGTTATCCCGGTTGGATGGTCTGATGCATGCCAGAAAAAGCTTTGCCCTGCAAAATCTGGTGACAGGAGGCGGGGAAACAGAGCTATCGGGAGCGGGAGTCATTAAAGGCTCTACGGGCCAATGGATCGGCACCTTGAGCCAAGAGGATGCCCAATGCCTGTCCTGGCTGGAAAAGGAGGGAGGCAAAGGCGTAATTAAAACCTGGGATGAGGACAATGAACCGCTGACCTTCGAAATCAAATCCATGAAAAGCAAGTTGGTCTCCCATGTGGAGGGGGAAAAAATCAGCTTCCAGGTCTCCTTGGCCACAAAGGGCCATCTCATTGAGGTTTGGAACAAGCAGACGGTTCCGGCAGCCGATAACTATGTGAAAAAAACAGAACAGCTTATTGAAGAAAAGCTGGACAAGATGATGCGGACCCTTATCCGCAAGCTGCAATCGGATTATAAAGCCGATGTGGCTGGCTTCGGAAACAGGCTGGCAATAGAGCATCCGGCGGTTTGGAAAACGGTGAAGGACAATTGGGACGAGGTCTTCAGTGGTACGGAGATTGAATTCCGTTATGATGTGAACATTACGGATTTCGGTTCCTTTACAGAAGAGGAGGGCTGAAAAGCCCCCTACTTTTTGATCCAAAAGGTGCTGAGATGGGAGATCCGGAAGCCTGCTTTTGCCATATTGGCATGACTTGCCGAACCGAATAAAACGTCCGTGTAGACAGCAGTAGCCCCCAACCGCGCTGCTTCCCGGAGGCGGAGCTCGATCAGATGCTTCTGGCAGCCCCTGTCCCGGTATGGCGGAAAGGTAAAGTCATTGGCTATGTAGCCGGCTTCGCCGTGCAGGAACAGGGAGCCCATTGCGGCGGGAGCGCCTTCAATCCGCAGCATGTAATTGATAAAATCGGGCCGGTAGAAAAAAGGCTTGGACCGCGCCATCATGTCACTGCTGATCTCCATCCCGCCTGAGGAATGGCTGATCCAACGGATAAATTCCTCCGCGCTCTCCTCGTCTGTTACCCGCTCAACGGGAAACGGGGCTGCGGGTTCTTCACCGGTCTGAACAGGGATGTACATATACACGAGCTGCTCCGCAGGGAAAAAACCGCGGTCACTTAGTGCAAGGGCGGTCTCCTCCGTCATTTGATCAGGAGTCAACTCGAAGCAGGGGGCACCAGGCGCGTACTGCTCCAGCAGTCTGTCCAGGTCGGGCAGATCCTGGGGGACCAAGCCTTTGACCCGGTTATAATAAACAGAGGCGGGGTCAGTCCGGTCACGAAGCAGGACAGATTCCCCTAAGGGCATGATCTCCAGGTCTCTTGGCACCGGAACCAGCGAGCGGCCTGCATTCAGTTGAGTGAGCTTCAGCTCGGCTGCTCCGATTTCCTTGACGTATTGCAGCGGTTTTTTCTCCATGGAAGCCACATCCTTTCACAAATAGACTTATCCTCGTACAATCACCCTAACATTAGTATTTTACCATCCACTACGGAAAGAATGATTGTACCCAAATTTCCCGTCTTCCCCAATGGCATCTGCTGTTGAACGCTCTTCCCCCGGTAATGTATGCTGAAGGCGACCGGGAAGCAGCAACTAATAGAGGATATTCTTCAACAAGCCCGTCATCACGGGATCGAAATAGAAGCAGCAACTGCCAGCCTGAATGAATCCGGCTTGGACTTCTGGGCGGTATTCGCAGATTCCACAGACGGAGTGCGCTGGGTGCTCCGCAAGCCGCGGCGACCCGATGTAGTTGAATCGGCTGCCTATGAACACCAGGCGTTAATTCTGGCGGCCCGCCATCTGCAGGTGCAGGTGCCGGTTTGGCAGGTCCATACGCCGGAGCTGATCGCTTACCCCCTGCTGGGGGGAGTCCCTATCACCACCATCAATCCTGAGCTGAAGCAATACGACTGGGTGTTGGACCCGGCGCAGCTGCCGGAGGTGTTCGTGCAAACACTGGCCGGGACCATGGCAGCCCTGCACAGCATCCCGGAGGAGGAGGCGCGCCAGGCCGTTCTGCGGGTGCGGAGTCCTTCCGGTGTGCGGCAATTGCTGAGGGAGCGGATAGACCAGGTCAAGACAGCCTTCGGAGTCTCAAAGGCGCTGCTGGAGCGTTGGCATGGGTGGCTGGAGGAATACCGACTGATGGCCTGCGGGGCATTGGGTGTGGACGCACAAGGCAATGAGCTGCCAGCAGGAGAGTAGCAGGAACCGGCCTCCGGCCGCATGAATAGAAGGAACAACCCCGGTGCGGATTGACGCGCCGGGTTGTTTTTTCCATCGGAGCAGCCTCCGATTTGTTTTGACAAGCGCGGCCGTCTGATTTATTATTGACTATGTCAACGATTGACGATATCAATGAATTTCGCATACGAGCATTCTGCAAGAAGAAGGAGGGATCGCTTGACCTGTTCCGGGGAACCGTCTATTCTGGACCAGCTTCATCACCTGTACAGCCAGATGAACTCCGCAATCGGACATTGCACAGGCGTCAGCCCTTCCAGATTGCGGTTATTGCAGCAGCTCTACCATCATGAGGAGATCAGCCAGACGGCCCTTCAGAAGGAGCTGCAAATCGACAGCGCGGCCATTACCCGCCAGCTGAAGCAGCTGGAGGCGGAGGGTATTATTACACGCCGCGTGAATCCAAGCGACAACCGGATCACTCTGGTCCGGCTTTCGGAGCTGGGGCGCCAGAGAATTATCAGTCATCTGGAGGAGAAGGTCCGTTTTCTGGATCATATGCTCCAGGGCTTCAGCCAAGAGGAGCAGCAGGTGCTTGCCGGAATGATTGCACGCCTGCAGGCCAACATTCAACAATATAACCCCCAAAAATGAAAAGGAGTGGAAACCAAATGAGTATTGAAGCAGCAACAAATGATTTCGAGCAGATTGTCAGCGGACGCCGTTCCATCCGGCAATATGATCCCAGTGTCGTCATCAGTAAGGAGGAAATGACAGAAATTCTCCGGAAAACCACTCTGGCTCCCTCCTCCGTCAACATGCAGCCTTGGCACTTCCTGGTTGTCCAAAGCCCGGAGGGCAAGGAAAAGCTCGCCCAGCTGGCCAGCTTCAACAAGAAGCAGGTAGAGACATCCTCTGCCGTGGTTGCCGTATTCGCGGATTTGAACAGCGTAGATAACCTGGAGGCTATCTATAGCAGAGCTGTTGAGCTGGGGATGATGCCGGAGGAAGTCAAGGCGAAGCAGATCGCCTGGATTTCCCAGCACTACACCAGTGCATCCCCGGAAGTGCTCCGGGATACGGCTCTGATTGATTGCGGGCTGGTATCCATGCAGCTGATGCTGGTTGCCCGGGCTCACGGCTATGATACCAACCCCATCGGCGGCTTCGACAAGGAGCATATTGCGGAAGTTTTCGGGTTGGATGCACAGCGCTATCTGCCTGTTATGCTGATCTCCATGGGAAAAGCAGCCGAAAGCGGCTATGCGTCCGTCCGTCTGCCCGTGGAAAAAATCGCCGACTGGAAGTAACCGGTTATCCGAAACACACACTTTAATCGAAAAGGATGAATACACCATGATTATTATTCACGCTTCCATCCGCATCCAACCTGCCAAAAGCGCCGAGTTTCTTCAAGAGGTTGAATCCCTTCTTGCCGCATCCAGAGCGGAGGAGGGCAATATCTCTTACGATTTGTACCAGGAAGCTGGCAAGGAGCATTCCTATCTGATGGTAGAGGTATGGAAAGGCCCCGAAGCGGTGGACTTCCATAACAAAAGCAGCCATTTCCAAGCCTTCGTGGCGAAAGCCCGCGAGCTGCTGGCTGAACCGCTGGGACTGAATGTATTCAATGGCGAGCAAATGAAAACCGCCGGGCAATAATTGGCAAATGTATATAAAAAACGGGGAATCTCCTGGTTGTAACCGGAGAGACCCCGTTTTTTGTGCAGCCGGCAAGCCGCCGCGTATTGCCCTTTACAATGACTCACCGATCACCCGCTTGTAATACAGTACCGACAGCACGCCGAAGATGGAGTACAGCCCGGTATAAACCAGCATCACCAGAATAGTGGGAGACAGCATTTCGGTGCCGAAGAAGAACCAGCCGGATTTGACGGCGAAATAGCTGTGGCTTAGCCCCACTACCAGAGGAATCCCGAAGTTAAACAGCTGCTTAAACCGGATCCCGGAGAGCAGATCCCCCGGAGTAAAACCCAGCTTCCGCAGAATCGTATAGCCGCTTTTCTCTTCCTCGCTTTCATCCATCTGCTTGAAGTAGAGGATGCAGCCGGAGGTAATCAGGAAGGTAAGCCCCAGGAAGGCAACAATAAACATGATGAGCCCCATATTCGTCCGCTGGTCCACCTTGGTCTGGTACTGTGAAAAGCTGGTGGAGAAGCTCTCCTCATGATCGTTATAGATTTCATTGGCGGCAACGATTTGATTGGAATCATCAAGATCGACTCCGTAGTACACCTCCGGTACACGGTATCTCTTCGGAGGGGAGACGGCTGCCGCCGCAGATATCGTCCGGAAATCTGTTCCATCCACCACCAGTGCCTGGCCGTAATACATGGGCAGAACTGTTTTTTTGGAGATGGAGGTGACGGTCAGCGGAATTTTTTTATCTCCGGCTTCAATTCCGATCACCGCATTGCTGCGCGGTGAAAGCATGTTAAGCAGCGAAGAGCCGGCGCTAAAAAGGGCCTCCCCCGGCTTCACGTCCATACCCGCCGCCGTATCCTCCACCAAGGTCACGGCAAAGCCCGATAAGTCTGCCATTGCCATAGCGGAAGCATCGATGAATTCGGAGGCTTCTATCTCCAGTTGAATTGAGGGAATACGGACCTCCCGGAAGCCGATGCTGCTTGCATGAAGCGCCTCTCCGAACCGGTCCTTGTCCTTCTCGCTGACAAAGCCGAAATGATTCGGGGACACATCCCTAGCGGTGGTTTCCGTGGAGGTATACGAGATGTAGCTTAACGACAGCAGCCCGATGGCCAGCGCGGAAACGGTGGTGATGACCGTCAGCAGCAGGGCATTGGACCGCATCCGGAACATAATGGATGACAGCGACAGCACCTCTTTTACGGACAGGTAGCCGTTTTTGCTTTTGCGGATCAGGTTGAACAAAAAGCGTACGGAGCCTTTGTAGAACAGATAGGTGCCGGCGATAACAGAGGCGAGGATGGCAACC
>JAQSYT010000130.1 GCA_029256065.1 Paenibacillaceae bacterium | reverse complement strand
GGTTTTCTGGCGGAGGAGTATGGACTTCCGGGAGTAATCAGCGGCTTCGAGCCGCTGGAGCTGGCCGGCGGCATCCACCGGCTGCTGGAGCTGGCCGCAGCAGGCAAGGCCGCCATCCGGAACGAATATGATTCCGTTGTAACCCCTGATGGTAATCCCGCGGCTTTAGCTGTGATGGACCGGTACTTCCAGCCCTGCGAAGCGCTATGGCGGGGCATCGGGCCCATTGCGGACAGCGGCATGGCTATCCGACCGCTGTACGGTGCACTGGACGCCTCCGTGCGCTTCCCGGTTCCGGCCGGACCTCCGTCCAAACCAAACGGGTGCCGCTGCGGGGATGTGATCCGCGGGCTGATACCGCCTTCGGGCTGCGGGCTGTTCGGCAGAAGCTGCACGCCGTACCAGCCGGTTGGTCCCTGTATGGTATCGGCGGAAGGCGCATGCGCTGCGGAATATGCATACAGCCGGGAGGGGTAGCACCATGGAGACAGAACGGATCAACATGACCCACGGGGACGGGGGAGAAGCCGCCCACCGGCTCCTCTGCGGGGTTATTCTTCCGGCGCTTACCGGAGCAGAATCCCGGGAGCCCTTGGGGGATTCAGCGCTGCTGGCTCTTCCGGCAGCGGGCAAGCTGGCGGTCACCACGGACAGCTTTGTGATCAAGCCGCTGTTTTTCCCCGGCGGGGATATCGGCAAGCTGGCAGTGGCGGGAACTGTCAATGATTTAGCGGTCAGCGGCGCGGTACCCTTGTATTTGACCGTGTCCTTTATATTGGAAGAGGGGCTGCCTCTGGAGAGCCTGCAGACCATCTGCATTTCGATGGCCAAAGAAGCTGCCGTTTCCGGCATCAGGCTGGTGGCGGGAGATACCAAGGTGGTGGGAAAAGGAGATTGCGACGGTATTTTTATCAACACGACGGGCATCGGGGTGGTGGAGCCGGGGTGCGAGCTCCAGCCGCAGCTCATTGAGGAGGGCGACGCTGTATTGGTTACCGGCACAATCGGGGACCATGGCATCGCCGTCCTGACAGCCAGGGAGGAGCTGGGGCTTATGTCCGAGGTACCCTCCGACTGTGCGACACTTTTTCCCATGCTGCGGGAGGCCAGACAGGTATCAGGAAATATCCGTATCATCCGCGACCCGACAAGGGGAGGGCTGGCTACGTCCCTGGCGGAAATTTGCGAGGACTATGGGCTGACGGTGGAGCTGGAGGAGGAGCTGCTCCCTGTGAGGCCCGGTGTGGAGGGCGCCTGCGAGCTGATGGGCTTTGACCCCATGTATTTGGCTAATGAGGGTAAAGCGGTGATGATCCTGCCAGCCCGGGATGCTCCTGCAGTGCTGGATGCTCTGCGGCAGTTTCCCGAAGGGAAGGATGCCTGCATGATCGGGCTTGTCACCGGCAGGGAAAAGGGGCAGCTGCTCATCCGGACGCCCTTCGGTTCCACAAGGCGGCTGTACCGGCTGGCAGGAAGTATGCTCCCCCGCATCTGCTAGAGCGTGTTTGCAAACCCGCTTGAGGACAGCTTTCACCGTCTTTGAGCCTGCAAAATCCGCTCCCCTGGAAGCTTGCAAACACACCCTTGATTAGCTCCAGAGTCAAAATAATGATAGTTGTTTAAAAATCACTATGTGTTAAAAAAGAATACCTTTAAAGAATTGTTCAACATAATGACACATCTTTATTATCAAAATTTGAACATTGCATTTTAGTTGTTGTGATTCATTTCACATGATGTTAATATTGTCACATAGGAAAAAACAACCTATTTAAAGGGAGAGATCAGATATGATCGTCAAATTCTTGAGAGAAAATGTGTACGCAGCTGGAGCACTGTTGCTGATCAGACTGTACATTGGCTGGGATTGGATGCATCACGGCTGGGAAAAGATTACAGGCGGCACCTTCGATGCATCAGGCTTCCTGAAGAATGCCATCGCCAAGCCGGTGCTCGAAACCGGAACGACAAACAAGCTGTATCCTACTTATGTGGCGTTTCTTGACAACTTCGCACTGCCGAATGCCGGACTCTTTAAGATCCTTATTCCGTGGGGAGAATTCCTGGTTGGTGTTGGCCTGATTCTGGGCTGCCTCACCACCGCTGCCGCTTTCTTCGGCGTAATGATGAACTTCATGTTCCTTCTGGCAGGAACTGTTTCCTCCAACCCTTGGCTGATTCTCTGGGGCATCATCATCCTGGTGGCAGGTGCAAATGCAGGCAAGTTCGGTGCTGACTACTACGTTCTGCCCTATATCAGAAAGTGGCTGCGCCTGAAGCCCGGCCCCGGCTACAAACAACACCAATCGAATGTGTAACCGGGAGCTATCCCGGGACCAATAGAAGAAACTGAGCCTCCCGCTTACTCGGCGGAAGGCTCTTTTCTGTAGAGAAGGCTAACGGCGGCAGGAGCCTCTATTTGCAGCAAAAAGGCCGGGAATTTTTTCTAACGGCGGTGAGAGACGCTATTTGGGGCAGAACGGCCGGAACTGGAGCAAATTGAGGCGAATAACGGCTCTGGCTTCCGTTAAATTTTCTGAGGTGCGAATTTCGGCCAAATAGCAGCGCTCACTTCCGTTACATTTCGGGGCGGCAGATTTCCTGCCGGAGCTTACCCGCTTGCAGAGTTTTTTTCGAGGCTGTATTCACGTATACTAAGAGGATACGAAATATGCAACGCCATGAGAAAAAGGATGATGAGCGATGAATACAAAACAGACCGGACAAGCCCGCATACTGGTTATTGCCGCCGTGGAGGCGGAGCGCCAGGCCATCTTGCGGGGCTTGGCTGGTGATCCCCGCTTCGACGTGAAAGCACCGGGTGCGGGAGTGGGCATGGCAGCTGCGGCGGCGGGAGCCGCATTGGCCTCCGGCGCGTATACCCTTGCCGTCAGCGCCGGGATCGGCGGAGGTTTCCCCGGGCTTGCACCCGTAGGGAGCCTGGTTATAGCCAGTGAGGCCATTGCCGCCGACCTGGGTGCGGAAACCCCGGAGGGGTTCCAAACCGCCCAGGAGCTTGGCTTCGGCAGCAACCGGCTGCCTGCCCATGTACAGCTGGCGGCGGAGCTTCAGGCCGTGCTGGCGCAGCGGTATCCCGCCCGCACGGTTCTGACGGGGCCGGTGCTGACCGTGTCCACCGCCACCGGAACGGCCGCTACTGCAGAGGACTGGCGGCTCAGGCATCCCGGCGCCGCAGCCGAAGCCATGGAGGGCTTCGGCGTAGCCTGTGCGGCCAGCTTGTTCGGGCTTCCCTTCCTGGAGGTGCGGGGCATCTCCAATGCGGTTGGTCCCAGGGACCGGGCTGCCTGGCGCATCGGGGAAGCCCTGCAAGCGCTGGAGGAGGCCTTCAGCGCTTTCCGCGTGACGCTGGACCGGCTGGGGCCGGACTCATTAACATACATACAGGAGGTGGAACAAGAATGAACATTGCATTTTCACCATGCCCCAATGATACCTTCGTTTTTCATGCTTGGGCCCACGGGCTGGTGCCAGGAGCGCCGGAGCTGCAGGTGACCTATGCGGATATTGACGTGACCAACGGGCTGGCTGCCAGAGGCGAAGGCCCTGAGGTGCTGAAGATTTCCTATGCCGCCCTTCCGTGGGTGCTGGACCGCTACAATCTGCTGCCCTGCGGCGGAGCCCTGGGGCGCGGCTGCGGCCCCCTGGTGCTGACTGCGGATCCGGAAACGGCTGCCCGCGGCCCGGCTGTGCTGTCCGGCAAAAAAGTGGCTGTACCCAGCAAGCGCTCTACTGCTTATCTGCTGTTTCGTCTGTGGGCCGCCAAACATGTGCCCGGCGGCATCGGAGAGGTAGTGGTCATGCCGTTCCACCACATTATGCCTGCGGTGCAGAAGGGGGAAATTGATGCCGGATTGGTTATTCATGAAGCCCGGTTTACCTATCCCGACTATGGGCTGAGCCTGCTGGCGGATATGGGAGCCTGGTGGGAGGAGGATACCGGCCTGCCCATCCCGCTGGGGGCGATTATCGCCCGCAAGGATCTGGACCCGGTACAGGCAGCCGGCTGGATACGCGCCTCCGTGGAATATGCCTGGGCCAACCCGCAGGCTTCCCGGGCCTATGTCCTGGAGCATGCCCAGGAGATGTCTCCCCAGGTGGCGGATGCCCATATCGGTCTTTACGTCAATGAGTTTACCCGCACTTTGGGGGAGCAGGGCTACGGCGCTGTCCGGGCCTTGCTGACACGGGCTGCAGAGGAGGGGCTGGTCCCCGCTGCAGCTCCCGCCTTGCTGGAGAATCCAGGTTTTTCTTAAGCTATGGATTCATGTATAATATAGACAGATTAAGCCTCAAACGGGTTTGCAAACACGCCCTAGAGAGCGGCTGGTGGACAGGAGCAGTGGCAATGGAATATTTCAGGAGTATATTTTCGAACCCGACAGTAAAACGTTTTTCGATTCTGGGACTCATCTGCATTCTCTTGTACTTTATGAGGGATATGCTGAATCTGGTGCTGCTGGTGTTTTTATTCACCTTCATCATGAACAGCCTGCAGTCCCACATTACTGCATGGCTGAACCGGTTTTTCAAGGTGCCGTATCATGTGGTGGTCATCCTGCTTTATCTGGGGGTTGTGGGTCTGGTTACCCTGGGCATTGTGATGTATTCGCCCAAGATCGTGTCCCAGATCAGGCAGCTGTCCGACTATTTGATTAAGATCGCCAGCAATCCCCTGGGCAACAGCGATATCTCCCAATTTATCGCCGACGCCTTGAAGCAAATGAACTTTCAGTCCTATCTCCAGCACGGCTTTGACTATATCCTGATCATCAGCAACTGGGGAACCACTTTTCTGATGGCGCTGATCTTAAGCCTCTTCTTTATTCTGGAGAAGAACCGGATTGTCAAATTCACCTCCAAGCTTCATTTGAGCAAAATCGGCTGGCTGTACAAGGAGATGGAGTATTTCGGGCGGAAATTCGTGCGCTCCTTCGGCAAGGTCATTGAAGCCCAGTTTATGATTGCCCTGTTCAATACCGTTTTTACTGTTGTCGGTTTGTCTCTGCTTGGTTTTCCATACCTGTTCGCATTGGGAATTATGGTGTTTGTGCTGAGCTTGATTCCAGTGGCAGGAGTCATGATCTCCCTGATCCCGCTGGGAATTATCGGATATACCCTGGGCGGAATTTTGATGGTGGTGTACGTGATCATTATGATTACAGTGCTCCATTTCATCGAAGGCTACTTCTTGAATCCTAAGCTGATGTCCTCCAAAACCAATTTGCCGGTATTTTATACCTTTGTGATTCTGCTGTTCTCCGAGCACTATCTGGGAGTATGGGGTTTTATCATCGGTATTCCCATCTTTATCTTCATTCTGGACATCATTGATGTTCCGGTGCTGGATGAGCCTAAAGCCTAATTTTCGAAAAAATGCAAAAAACCGCTTCCCGGCGCTTGCTGCCGCGGAGCGGTTTTTTAGTTTAAACCTTGTTATTCCCCTAATGCGTGGTCGCGCCGGGCAGGCTGGCCGGACCACATTTTGACGGAGGTCCATTCCCGCGGCGCGTCCGACCAGAACTCGTCACCTGCCGGAAGGCCCAAGGGCAGGAAAACGGCTGTGCACAGATACAGGCTGCCCGTAGAAATATACCGCTCCGCCACATCCGGCTGGCTTCCCGTAAAGCCGATGCGCAGCCAGCCTCCGCCGTCGAAGGTGTTCGGCACAGCCAGGGTCCGTTTGATCACCGCAGTCAGAGCAGAACGCACCTGCGACGGATATACGCCTTGGGGGAGACTGTGCTGGAGGGCCATTTGGGAAAGATGCTGCATGGCGCCGAAGCGGTAAGCCAACGACCGGCCGATGGGCGGGAAGGTTCCGTCCGGGGCAATAAAGCGCTCCAGGATTTCCCCATAGCGTACAGCCCGGCGGAGAATGGCCGGGGTCATGGCTGACCAGTCTGAGGAGGCGCCGCCTGCGTAGCGGACAATATCAACCAGCATGGGCTGAATCACAAAGCTGTTGTAATAATCCCAGTGAAATTCCGGCCCATCCCCGTATGCCCCGTCACCTACATACCACTGCTCATGCTGCCGGAGAGCATAGTCGATGCGCATAGGGTCCCAGTCGGCTCCCATGTGCCGCAGCGCTGCTTCGATTATGGCCGCAAACAGCAGCCAATTGCAGAAAAAGGGCTTGCGGCTGCGGGTTTCCTTCAAGGCCGCAACCACATTGTTTTGTACCCGGGTGTCCAGCTTGTCCCACAGCTCGCAGGGAGCCCGGAGAATGGCATGGGCCAGAAAGGCTGCATCCACGATAGGCTGGTACTCGTAGCTGAAATTCAGGTAATCCGGTGAATCCGGGTCGGTGGCCGCATCCAGGCAAGTCCGGGCTAACCCGGCGAATTCCTGGCGCAGCCGCTCCTCCTCAGGGTCGGCAGCAGGCGTCTCCAGCCAGGGGGCCAGCCCGGTCATGGTCCGGGCGAAAGCCTCCAGATGGGAGAAGCTGGCCCGGTCCTTTTCACAGCCGGCTTCGCATTCCACAGGCATAGATGCCTTAAGCCTCCTGTTTGCCAAGTTCTCCAATACCGGCCGGGCGATAGCCGTCAGCGACTCCACCCAATATTTGCGGTCTTCAAGGCCTGGTTGCAGTTGCATTTCTTTTTATCCTCCTCTTAAGAAAACGATAATCCTCGCATTGCTTCCTTCAGTCTAGAATTCCCGTCCGACAGCGTCAAGGAAAACGTTTTCCCCATATAAAAACCGGGCAACTAACCGATGAGGATATTGTCCTCGGGGTAGCCGATTTTGGATACCCGCTTCTTTTGGGACAAAGCATATGCCAATGTCAGGGGGCCGAGCCTTCCGGCAAACATGGTAATGCTCACGATCACCTTGCCTGCAGGGGAAAGATCCGGTGTCAGCCCCATGGACATGCCGGTGGTGCTGAAGGCAGAGACCGATTCGAACAGAATGGAGAGGAACTGCTCGTGCATCAGGTCCTCGGTAATGGTCAAGGCCATGGTTACGATCAGCACTCCGGCAATGGCGCTCATGGTTACGGCCAAAGCCCGCATCACGGTTTCCTGGTTGACCTTCCGGCCGAAGGCGTGGATCTGGCCGCCTCCCCGAAAGGTATTGAAGGTGGCCAATACCAGTACGATGAAGGTGTTGATTTTGATACCGCCGCCTGTACCCCCAGATGCCGCGCCGATGAACATCAGAATGATCATAAGGAATTGGGTGGCGGACAGCATTTCCCCGATTTCAATAGAGTTGAAGCCTGCGCTTCTCGGCGCCGACCCTTGGAAAAAAGCGGCCAAAAGCCGTTCGGACCAGGCCAGGTTGCCGAAGGTGGACGGATTCCAGCTTTCCAGCAGAAAAACCAGCAGGAAGCCCAATAAGGTGAGGATTGCCGAACCCGCAAGCACCACCTTGGAATGAAGGGACAGCTTCCTCCAGGAGCGCTTGCGCAGCACCTCCACTACGACGATAAAGCCCAAACCGCCGATGAGAAACAGCAGGGTGATGGTCAGATTGACCACCGGATCGCCGATGTGCCGGGAGAGGCTGTCATGCCACAGGGAAAAGCCGGCGTTATTGAATGCGGATATGGCATGGAAGATGCCGTAATAGGAAGCCCGGGCCCAGCCCATCTCCCCTTGCCAGCGCAGGGTTAGAATGAGGGCCGCTACCGTTTCCAGCACGAAGGAGATGGCGACCATATGCATGGAAAGCCGGACCAGCCCCTGGACGGAGGTGGACTGGGTGGTTTGCTGGAGAATCAGGCGCTGCTTCAGGCCTATTTTGCGCCCCAATATAATAGCCACCATCACACCCATGGTCATAAATCCCAGACCGCCCACCTGAATCAGGATCATGATGACAATCTCCCCCAGATGGGAAAAGGAGCCGCCTGTATCAATAACGATGAGGCCATTCACACATACAGCGGAGGTGGCGGTAAAAAAGGCATTGAGGAATCCTACGGATTCCCCGTCCTCCGCTGCATGGGGAAGGGAGAGCAGAAAGGTACCCGCCAGAATAAGAATAATAAAGATGGCTGTAACCAGCTGGGGCGGGCTGATTTTGTTTTTGACCCGGTTCAGGTACACGTCCAAACGCTCATAGCTTCGTTTGACCGGAATGAACCGGCTGATTATGCTTTTGTTCATGACATATATCTCCTTGAAGGCGGCTATCCGGCATTGGGCCGGCAGCGGAAAATGGCTGGAATTGGCATCATCATAAGGGAAATCGGTGCTTTTGTCAAAATGGTGAATTTCCTGTGAAAGATCCATTGCGCCTTCCTTGGGAAGACGTTTATAATGATGCTAAAGACGGTAAACTACAACTGAATAGGCGGATGATGGCAGCGGGAGAGATCGCCTGTATATGTAAGAGGCGGCGCCGAAGGAGTAAACCTGGCAGCAGGTGAATCTCTCAGGCAAAAGGACCTCTGCCGGACGCATCTCTGGAGAGCATCACGGATATTACCGCTTAAGCGGATGATGCCGGGATCACCCAAGGGGAAACTTGACTTTGGCATAAGGGGCTGTCAGGAAATTAGTACCCGCTTTTGCTGACAAAATCTCCGCGGTTTTGGGAGTTTTGTTGGCAAATTAGCGGTACTTTATTTTCTGACAGTCTCTAACGGGCAAGGTAACTCTCAGGTACAAGGGACAGAGCGGAAGGCTACAGGAACTATTCGTGACTAACGGATGGTTTCCTTCGGGGCCTTCTGCCTGTCCTTTTTATATTTTTTAAACTTAAGCGGAAAGAGGTGGCGGCATGGACGACGGGTTGAAGCGGACTCCCTTATTCCCCTGTTATGGGGAAACGGAGGGGGCGCGCTGTATTGATTTCGGCGGCTGGGAGCTGCCGGTGCAATTCTCCGGCATCCAGGCGGAGCATGATGCGGTAAGGCAGCGGGCCGGGCTGTTCGATGTGTCCCACATGGGCGAGTTCCTGGTGGTGGGGCCTGAGGCGGAGGCCTTCCTCCAACGGATGACGGTAAATGATGTTTCCCGCCTGACGCCTGGTCAGGCCCAATACACTCTGTTGTGTTACCCGGAGGGAGGCGTGGTGGACGATCTTCTCATCTACCGGCTGGGGGAGGAGCGGTTTATGCTGGTGGTTAATGCCTCCAACATCGGCAAGGACCTCCAGTGGCTGGAGAGCCATCTGCCTGACATGGAGGTTGGTGCGGTTCCCGCGGTGGAGCTGACGGATTGTTCGGACGACACCGCCCTTCTGGCGCTGCAAGGCCCCGCCGCCGCAGGTATTCTCGCCAGGGTGACAGATGCGCCGGCAGGGGAGCTGGCGCCCTTCCGCTTCCTGGACGAAGCCCATGTCTGCGGCGTCCAGGCGCTGATCTCCCGCACCGGCTACACCGGCGAAGACGGCTTCGAGCTGTATCTGCGGGCGGAGGATGCCGCCGCTGTCTGGCGTGGACTGCTGGCTGCAGGCCGGGACGACGGGCTGGTTCCTGTAGGACTGGGAGCCAGGGATACGCTGCGTTTTGAAGCGCGGCTGCCCCTCTACGGCCAGGAGCTCTCCCGGGACATTACGCCGCTGGAGGCGGGGCTGGGAATCTTCGTCAAGCTGGACAAAGCCGATTTTATCGGACGGGATGCACTCCTGAAGCAAAAGGAGGCCGGTTTGCCCCGGAAGCTTGCAGGCATTGAGATGATTGACAGGGGCATTCCCCGCAGCCATTATCCCGTTTATGCCGAACCGGACGGGGAACTGATCGGCGAGGTCACCACCGGCACCCAATCGCCGACGCTGAAGCGTAATGTCGGTTTGGCATTGCTACAAAAGGAATACTGCGCCCCCGGCACAGAAATATGGGTGGAAATCCGCGGCAAACGGCTGAAGGCCCAAGTGGTTAAAACACCGTTTTACCGCAGAAGCGCAGCGGAATAGGAACTTCAGACAAGAGACAGGAGGAAGCAGCCATATGAAGCATCGGTATTTGCCTATGACACCGGAGGATGAGAAGGAAATGCTGGAGGTCATCGGCGCGGAGTCGGTGGCGGAGCTGTTCGCGGATATTCCCGAAGCCGTGAAATATTCGGGCACACTGCCCATGTCGGGGGTTCTCGGCGAACCCGCATTAATGAAGCATCTGAAGGGGCTTGCGTCCCGCAATGCAGATTTTGAGCGGTATGCCTCGTTTTTGGGAGCGGGACTCTATGATCATCAGATACCGGTTGTAATCCAGCATTTGATCTCCCGTTCCGAGTTCTATACGGCGTACACACCGTACCAGCCGGAGATCAGCCAGGGAGAGCTTCAGGCTATCTTCGAGTTCCAGTCCTATATTTGCGAGCTCACCGGAATGAAGGTGGCCAACGCCAGCATGTACGACGGGGCGACAGCATTGGCCGAGGCGGCTGCTCTAGCAGCTGGAGCGGTAAAGCGGCGGAAGATCGTGGTGGCAAGAACGGTGCATCCCGAAGCCCGGGAGATTGTCCGAACCACAGCCCGCGGGCTTGACCTGGAGATAGTGGAGGTGGACTTCAAGGACGGGGTCACCGATCTGGAAAAGCTGGCCGCCGCCATTGACGGGGACACAGCCGCAGTTCTGGTGCAGACTCCCAATTTTCTCGGTCATCTGGAGGATATCCCCGCCATTGAGGCTTTGATCCACCAGGCCAAAGGACTGCTGGTCATGAGCGTGAACCCCTTGTCCCTGGGTCTTCTGGAATCCCCGGGCAGGCTGGGGGCAGACGTGGTAGTGGGTGATGCCCAGCCTCTGGGAATCCCTGCTTCCTTCGGCGGCCCCACCTGCGGCTTCTTCGCGGTAACGGAGGCGCTGATGCGCCGGATGCCCGGACGGATTGTGGGCCAAACCGTGGACAGAGACGGCAAACGCGGCTTCGTGCTGACTCTCCAGGCGCGGGAGCAGCATATCCGCCGGGAGAAGGCCACCTCCAATATTTGCTCCAACCAGGCGCTTCTGGCGCTGTGCGCATCGGTCTACATGTCTGTTATGGGCAAAGAGGGCTTCCGTGAGGCGGCGCTTCTGAATTACCGCAAAGCCAGGTATGCGGCAGGGCTGGCAGCAGCTCCCGCCGGAGGAGACTCCAAGGTGCAGCTGGCCTTTGAAGCTCCCTTCTTTAACGAGTTCGCTCTACGGCTGCCGGAGGGGGCAGATATTCAGGCTGTGAATGCCCAGCTATTGGAGAAGGGCTTCCTGGGAGGCTATGACTTGGGAGCGGCTTATCCCGAGTTGTCCGGGCATATGCTGGTTGCGGTAACCGAGCAGCGGACCAAGGATGAAATTGACGCATTCATGCGGGAACTGGAGGCTTGTCTATGAAACCGGAAAAAGCGCTGATCTTTGAGTTGAGCAAGCCTGGAAGAACGGCATATTCCCTGCCGGAATGCGATGTGCCGGAGGCTGATCCCGCAGAGGGAATTCCCGGCAGCCTGCTGCGCACTGCTCCTGCCGCATTGCCGGAGCTGTCCGAGGTGGATGTGGTCCGCCACTACACAGAGCTGTCCCGGCGGAACTTCGGTGTGGACAACGGTTTCTACCCACTGGGCTCCTGCACGATGAAATATAACCCCAAGCTGAACGAGGACGCGGCCCGGCTGCCTGGCTTTGCGCGGATTCACCCGTACCAGCCGGAGGCGTCGGTGCAAGGTGCGCTGGAGCTGCTGCACACGCTGCAGCAGGATCTGGCCGCCCTTACCGGAATGGATGCGGTAACCCTGCAGCCTGCCGCAGGCGCCCACGGCGAATGGACCGGGCTGATGCTCATCCGCGCCTATCACGAAAGCCGCGGCCAGCGGCGCACCAAGGTGCTGGTGCCGGATTCTTCCCACGGCACCAATCCCGCCAGTGCTACCGCTGCCGGCTTCGAGACGCTGACCATCCCCTCCGATGCAGGCGGGATGGTGGATTTGGCGGCGCTGCGGGCTGCAGTCGGCCCGGATACCGCTGCATTAATGCTGACTAACCCCAGCACCCTGGGACTGTTCGAGCGCAGCATTACGGAGATCGCCGAGATTGTCCACGAGGCCGGCGGCCTGCTCTATTATGACGGCGCCAACTCCAACGCCATTATGGGGATCACGCGGCCAGGGGATATGGGCTTCGATGTAGTGCATCTCAACCTGCACAAAACCATGAGCACCCCCCACGGAGGCGGTGGTCCCGGTGCAGGACCGGTTGGGGTGAAGGAGAAGCTGGTTCCCTTCCTGCCTAAACCTGTGGTGGGCCGCCGGGAAGAGGATGGCACCTACTTCTGGGATTGGGACCGTCCGGACTCTATCGGCCGGGTGAAATCCTATTACGGCAACTTCGGCATTCTGGTGCGGGCGTATGCCTACATCCGCTCCTACGGTCCTGAAGGGCTGAAGCGGGTATCCGAATGTGCGGTGCTGAATGCCAACTATATGCGCAAACGGCTAGAGCCATACTTCCACGTGCCTTACCCTGGCGTGTGCAAGCATGAATTTGTGCTCTCCGGCAAAAATCTGAAGCAGTACGGGGTCCGCACGCTGGATGTGGCCAAACGGCTGCTGGATTTCGGCTATCATCCGCCGACGATTTATTTTCCGCTTAATGTGGAGGAGTGCATCATGATCGAGCCCACGGAGACGGAGAGCAAGGAGACGCTGGACGGGTTTATCGACACGATGATCCAGATTGTGGAGGAGGCTGCGCGGGATCCGGAGCTGGTGATAAACGCGCCCTACGAAACAGTTGTAAAACGGCTGGATGAAACGGCTGCGGCCCGGAAGCCGGTGCTGAACTGCAGCTGCGGGTAAGGGTGAGCCGGTTCCCCGGGGATTTGCATCCCGGCAGATTGACGGCTAACGGCACCGCCACGCCCCATCGGGATTTATACGAAAATGTCGCGCCTGCGCTCCCTATTTTCATGATTGGCGATGGCTGTCAGGCCGTGGGCGATTCTAACGGACGCCAGAGCCGTTATTCCTCTCCAAATGAGTCGTTTCAGGCGCTTCGGAGCCAAATAACGGCGCTTAGCTCCGTTACATTTTTAAAACGGTGATTCTTGGCCAAATAAGGGCCGCTGCTTCCGTTAGAAAAGGGCGGCGTTCCTCATCAGGCTTACCCGGCAGGGAAATTTGTACCCGGCGGCGAAAGAGTATACACGGAGAAAGAG
>JAQSYT010000129.1 GCA_029256065.1 Paenibacillaceae bacterium | reverse complement strand
CCTGGAGGACTCAAACCGCACTTGGAAGGAACAGCTCCGGGAATCTGAGGGTACCTGGGACGAGAAGCGTTTGCAATTGGAGCGCACTTGGGAAGAGAAGCTTTTGGAATCGGAGCAAGCCTGGGAAGAGAAGCTCCAGGAATCCGAACGTATCTGGGAGGACAAGCTCAAGGAGGTCCGGGATCAGCGGGACGAGGAGCTTTTGGGTCTGCTGGAGGAGTCGGAGGCCAGACGGCGTCTTGATGCCATTCGTAAGGACGAGGAGCTGAAGCGGCTGATACAGGAACGCGAACAGGCGGACCAGGAGCTGAAGCGTCTGGAGCAGGAACGGGCAAGCGCCCAGGAGGCCAGCCAGAAACTTGGGGAGGAAGCGGATGCCCTGCGGCGTGAGCTGGCCCAGCTCAAGGAAAAGGACGCAGGCCGCCAGAAGCTGGATCATAGCCTGAAGGCGGAGCATGAGAGCCTGAAGGAAGAATACGAAAAGCTGAAGAAGGAATACAACGAGTGGCTTGAATTGGTTCTGGAAAAGGAGTAAGCCGGCGTGCCTATAAACAAATTGGATCTCGCCGTCCTGATACTGGGTTTGCTGGCCTTTATTTTGGGCTACCGCCGCGGCTTTGTCCTTCAGCTGGTGTCGTTCCTGAGCCTGGCCGTCGCCTGGATCGCCGCGTATCTCTTCTATGATGATCTGGCGCCATATATAGGCCGGCTCCTGCCTGTGGAGGCCTGGGTGGATAACAGCAGCTATTCCTCCTGGCTGAAGGGGCTGCGGCTGGACCAATATGTCATCGGCGCGGTTTCCTTCGCGCTATTGCTGTTTGGCGTCAAGCTTATCCTGACCGCCGCAGGCCATCTGTTGAATGTGCTGGCTAAGGTGCCGGGACTGAATCTTATCAACCGCTGGTCCGGAGGGGCGTTGGGGCTGGCGGAGGCAGTGGTGCTTGCCGCGGTGGCCATTCAAGTGATGGCTGTTCTGCCGTATGAATCGGTGCAGACCCTGCTGGACGGCTCCCGGGCCGCAGAATGGTCCATGCAGCAGGTTTCTGTGTTATTTGCCAAAATGAAGGAGCTTCCGTAAGGACACTGGGTCCGGGAAGCTCCTCTTTGGGGTTCATATGGGCATGCCGCCGCTTAATCCTCGACCACCAGCACAGCCTTCATCTTCAGATGATCCGTGCCGCAGGGAATGGTGCACACAATATTGTACCGGCCGGCTTTATCCGGCGTGAACACCTTGGTTTTGGTTTTATTGTCCAGCTTGACGTTAAGCTTCTCTACCTCAAGCCCGTGAACGCCCTGTTCATTCTTGAGCGTCAGAGAGACCGGCTGGCCTTTTTTGACGCGGTATTCAGCCTTGTCGAACTTCCAGTTGGCGGCGACGATGGTTACCTTCTGGGCATTGGCCGGATCCTTCACACCCGGGGAAGCCGTAGTGGCGGCTGCGGAGTCACCTGTTTGGGTACCGCAGGCGGACAATCCCAGAATGAGAGCGATAAGGCCTGTACAAATCCACAACTTCTTCATGCTAGCCCTCCCGGCAAGTAGTAGGTTCGGTTCGCACTTCATATGATACTCGAATCTCCGGGGAAAAGCATTTTTTACGCGTGAAGAAGTTGTGAACATACGGCTGCAGGCCGCAACGGAGTATGAGGTCCGTTTGCAGCCTGTTTATTGAAAACACCGCCTTACCCGTCGCAATGGTGCCTATTTCGCGCGTTCCTTATCCTTGCCTGTGGCATCAAAGGGAGTGCTGACCGGAACAAACAGGTCGATGATCCCGATAACCAATGCGGCCAGGATGGCCCCGATTACAGTAACCTCTACGCGGTTAACAATAAATTGGCTCAGCCAGATGACCAATGCGCTGGTCAGAAAGCCGACAATGCCCCGGCCGAACGGGTTGATCTTGCGGCCGAAGATGCCTTCAATAATCCAGGCCACCAGCGCGATGACCACCGCCAGAAACAACGCGCTCCAGAAGCCGCCAACGTTAAAGCCGGGCACCAGCCAACTGGTTACAATCAGTACCAGGGCGGCTACAATAAAACGGACAACTGTGGACAAAAAGTTCATGGTTTATTCCTCCTTTTGTCGATCTTGGTTGCTCCCTGTTCGGGTATCGTTAGGTTGCCCGCTGCTGAATCTGTTTATCATAGCCAGATATTCTCAAGATAGGGAAGGCTCCGCCATGCTGACATTGGCTAAAACAATTCTCTCCGATGGCGTACAGCCAGCGCATTGGATATAATAGGAGGGATAATGAACGCTAAGATACGGTTTAAGGAAGAGGGTACACGTTGTGAATTTGAAAATACTGCAGACACTGGAATATACAAAAATTATACAAGTTTTGGTCCGGCAAGCATCAACCAGCTTAGGCAAGGAGCTGGCGGAAGGGCTGGTTCCTGCAGCGGAGCTGGAGGAATGCAAGCACCGGCTTCAGGCTACGGATGAGGCCTTCAAGGTGGACCGGCTGAAGGGCGGCGCCCCATTCGGCGGTATCCGGGATGTGCGGCAGCCCCTGCACCGGGCAAGAATCGGCGGCATGCTGAACCCGTTGGAGCTGAACGATATCGGCGGAACCCTTCTTGGCGGGCGCCGGCTCCGCAGATTTCTGCTGGACATGCATGAGGAGAGCGCGGTGCCGCTCCTGGCCGGTCTGGCGGAATTGCTCCAGGACAATAAGGTGCTGGAGGATAAAATCAGGAGCTGTATCGACGACAATGCACATGTGCTGGATCAGGCGAGCCCTGAGCTTTCCAAGGTGAGGTCCGAGCTGCGGGCGGGAGAGGGCAAGGTCAGAGAGAAGCTGGAGCAGATGGTGCGCACGCCATCCATCGCTAAGATGCTGCAGGATTCCCTTGTAACCATCCGCAATGACCGTTATGTCATTCCTGTGAAGCAGGAATACCGCGGCCATTTCGGCGGTCTGATCCATGACCAATCCGCCTCGGGGGCTACCCTCTTCATTGAGCCGGAATCTGTGGTACAGATGAATAACCGCCTTCGGGAGCTGAAGCTGAAGGAAGAGACCGAGGTGGAGAAGGTTCTGCGGATGCTCTCCGCACTGGTGGCGGATTTTTCGGACCAGCTGAACGGGAATCTGGATCTGCTTGCAGAGCTGGACTTTATCTTTGCGAAAGCCTCCACTGCCCGGGAAATGAAGGCCACCCTTCCGATGATGAATGACCGCGGCTTTCTCAAAATCAAACGGGGCCGCCACCCGCTTTTGTCCCGTGATGCTGTGGTGCCTCTGGATGTGGAGCTGGGCAACAAATACTCCACCATCATCGTTACCGGTCCCAATACCGGCGGTAAGACGGTAACCCTGAAGACCATCGGGCTCTTAAGCCTGATGGCCATGTCCGGACTGTTCGTGCCGGCAGAGGACGGAAGCCAGTTGTGTGTGTTCGATGCTATCTATGCGGATATCGGAGATGAGCAGAGCATTGAGCAGAATCTGTCCACCTTCTCCAGCCATATGACGAATATCATTAGCATTCTCCGGGACATGACGCCGAAAAGTCTGGTTCTCTTCGACGAGCTGGGCGCCGGAACGGACCCTGCCGAAGGCTCTGCACTGGCTATCTCCATTCTGGAGCATATCCATGAGATGGGCTGCCGGATGGTGGCCACCACCCATTACAGCGAGCTGAAGGCCTACGCCTATGACCGTAAAGGTGTCATTAACGCCAGCATGGAGTTTGATATCCAGACTCTGTCGCCTACTTACCGTCTTCTGGTGGGTGTGCCGGGGCGTTCCAATGCCTTCGCCATCGCTGAACGGCTGGGCCTGTCCAAACGGATCATCGACCACGCCCGCCAGCAGGTAGGCGAGGAGGACCAGCGGGTGGAATCCATGATTGCCACCCTGGAGGAAAACCGCCTCTCCGCAGAGGCTGAGCGCAATACCGCCGAAGAGCTCCGCCGCGAGGTGGAGACCACCAAGCGGAAGCTGGAGGAGGAGCGGCGGAAGTTCGACGAGCAGCGGGAGAAGCTGCTGCTGAAGGCAGAGCAGGATGCCGCCCAGGCAGTATCCAAGGCCCGGAAGGAAGCGGAGGAGGTTATCGCCGATCTGCGCCGGATGGCCTTGGAGGAACGGGGCTCCATCAAGGAGCATAAGCTCATAGAGGCCCGGCGGCGGATGGACCTGGCCGCACCCCAGCTCACGGACAAGCTGAAGAAAACCGCATCCGGCCCCAAAAAAGCCGAGGTCATCGAGCCGGGTGACGAGGTGCTGGTTACCAGCCTGAATCAGAAGGGCCACTTGGTGGAATGGGCCGGCTCCAACGAAGCGATGGTGCAGCTGGGTATTATGAAAATGAAGGTATCCCGCAAGGATTTGCAGCTGGTCGCCTCCAAGGCGGAAGCGAAGGCACCTACCCAGCGCGTAACCCCCGGCGTTAAACGCACCCGGGACGATAACGTGCGGGTGGAGCTGGATCTGCGCGGACAGAACCTGGAGGAGTCCATCATGGAGGTGGACCGTTTCCTGGACGAGAGCTTCCTGTCCAATCTGGGCCAGGTATACATCATCCACGGCAAGGGCACCGGCGTGCTGCGGACGGGCATTTCCGACTATCTGCGCAGGCATAAGCATGTGAAAAGCTACCGGCTGGGCAATTACGGTGAAGGCGGGACCGGCGTAACGGTTGTGGAGCTGTAATAATTTTTTTTGAAACGAATGAAACCTCCTCCCCGGTCCTCTCGTATGAATCAGGTATAAAGACAATCACTCAACCAATTCAATCATGAACTAATAAACGGGAGGAATTGAACAATGGGAGTTTTTAAAAGATTGCGCGATTTGACAATGGCATCCATCAATGATTTGCTGGACAAAGCTGAGGACCCGGTTAAGATGCTGAACCAGTTCCTGCGGGATATGGAGGAAGATATTCAAGAAGCGGAATCCGGCGTAGCCAAGCAAATCGCCATTGAGATGAAGTTCAAGCAGCAGGTGGACGAAGCTGAGGATATGGTTCAGAAGCGTACCGAGCAAGCCATGAAGGCTCTGGAACAAGGCAACGAGGATCTGGCCCGCCGTGCTCTGGAGGACAAGAAGGAGCATCAGAACCGTTTCGACGAGCTGAAGATTCAATATACTACTGCCAAGACCAATGCCGACCAGCTCCGTTCCCAATTGGCGGAGATGAAGGACGAGTACAATAAGCTGAAGAATAAGAAGGACCTGCTGATCGCACGTGCAGAAGCGGCCAAGGCCCAGAAGCAAATCAACCAGGCTATGTCCGGCTTCGGCTCCGACAATGCGGCTAAGGGCTTCGACCGGATGAGCGAGAAGGTTCTCCAGATGGAAGCCGAGGCAAAAGCAAGCAGCGAGCTCCGCGGCTCCAACAAGTCTTTGGATGACGAGTTGGATTCCTTGGGCGCAGGCAGCGGCGTAGACGACGAGCTGGCAGTTATGAAGGCCCAGCTTGCCGCCAAGAAAGAGCAGCAATAACCGATTATATAACACGTAAGGAGACTGGGGAGCATTTGACCCCGGTCTCTTCCAGTGTTTAGCCTATGCTTTCAATTAGGAGGAAGGGATGATGAATCACGAGGTGGACCGTCTTCTGGCGAATCCTTATCTCGAGACCCTCGCTTTTATATCGGTAGCGCTGGTTGCGCTGCTTTTGTTTTTGGCCGTTTTTGAAGCGGTTACCCGGTATAGCGTGTGGAATGAGATCAAACGCGGCAATATGGCGGTGGCCATGGCGACCAGCGGCAAAATTTTCGGGATATGCAACATCTTCCGCTTTGCCATCCAGCAGAAGGATACACTGTTAACCTCTTTGGGTTGGGCCACCTTCGGTTATGTGATTCTTCTGGCTGCCTACTTCATCTTCGAATTCCTGACCCCGAATTTCAATATTGACGAGGAAATCGGCAAGGACAACAAGGCCATCGGCCTGATTTCCATGGTGCTGTCCGTTTCCTTGTCGTATATTATCGGGGCCAGCGTGATTTGAAGGAGGATGAACGTTCTGCAAAGGCTCCCTTCAATTTGACTTTGTCAAATTCGAAGCTCCCATAACTTATCCGGCCTTGGGCTTGGACCAAGTTATAGGAGAGTCAGATATTTGTGTTTTTTGTCCTTGGCATCTATTATGGTAATGTGAGAAGGAGGTCAAGGTGAATTATGGATTCTACTGAACGTTCGCAAATATGCCCGTGGTGTCAGACGGAGATTGTCTGGGACCCGGAATTTGGGCCGGAGGATACCTGCCCCCATTGTTTGAATGAACTGGGCGGCTACCGCTCGCTGAAGCTGAATATCAACCAGGAGGACGGGGAGCTGTCCCTGGAGGAGGCTGACCGTCACGGTCATGACCACCCCGGCCACAGCCATCACCATCATCAGCATGATGAAGACGACGATGATGATCTGGAAGTGGATGATCTGCTGGATGACTATACGGTTGATCCTTTGCCGGATGATTACGCCGAGCGTGTAATTGCCGTTATGGACCAGCAGGAATTCGCGCCGGAATGTCCCAACTGCCATGAGCTGATGCTCCACGCCGGAGTCCGTGTGGTAAGCGGCAGCGCCTTCAAGCCGGTAGCTCCGGAGCCGCTGGGCATGCCTTTCCTGCCGGACCCGTATGCGGTGGATGTATTTGTTTGTCCTTCCTGCTACAGGACAGACGAATATTTGACCAAGCAGACCAAGGAAGAAATGATGCAGATCTTTGTTCCCGGGACCAAAGAGTAATCAAAAGCTGCATCCAAAAAAGAAAGGCCTGTTGCCCTTGGGGCGGCAGGCTTTTTTTTGCGGGCGTGTGAAATGGCTACACTCTGGAGCTGATCGGGTTATTCCCTCCCGCTAGCCGGACTCAGGAGCTGTTATTTGACCAAAAAGAGGCGATTTGCTGTTTTCGCGGACTGAGGATTCGTTATTTGCTGAAAATGTGGTGCTTAGGGAGCCGCTGCAGGGAAATAAGGGATTCTGAGTCCGCACAAAACAGAAAAGTGACGAAATCGCCCAAATAAGGGATCGTCAGTCCGGATAGAGTGTGGGGCATCGGCTACCGGTTGAAGAGCGGCATTGGATGATGGGGGGCGGCATGGAATGGTGGAGTGCGGCATCGGCTCCCGGAAGAGCGGCATTGGATGGTGGAGAGCGGCGTCAGTTCTCGGGTGGAGAGCCGCAATAGATAGTGGAGAGCCGCATCGGATGGTTGAATGGCAGACGGTTAACCCAGCCTGGGGGTGGGCACATTATAAGGGTTCGGTACAAAATGGGGTGCAAGAGGTGATGGAATGTCTACACGGGCCAAGTCCCGGCTGATGCCGCCGCTTCCCGCCGGCTTCCCTAAGGATGAGGGAGTGAATGCGGGGAAGTTCGCAGGCAACGGACAGCAGGAGGGGCAGGGGCCTC
Source organism: Paenibacillaceae bacterium (assembly GCA_029256065.1). GTDB lineage: Bacteria > Bacillota > Bacilli > Paenibacillales > NBRC-103111 > Paenibacillus_AR. Next base: position 5,750 of record JAQSYT010000129.1, on the reverse strand, counting down.
CACGGGTCAAAACGCCGCTCAGCAGCCAGACATGGCTTCTGCTTGCTGTACACGGGTTGTTCACGGCAGGCAATGCCTTGTCCGGCACCTTCGTGCATGTTTACTTGTGGAAAGCCGCACATAACTTTGCGCTGCTGGGTTGGTTTTCGGCTGTGCAGCAGGTATCCATGGCCATTACCTTCTGGCTGATGGGCAAATGGGTCAAGGAGCATAACAAAATGAATGCTCTGCGGGCAGGTGTGCTGATTTCCGCCGGTTTTTATGCCATTGTGCTCCTGCTTGGAGAAACCGCGGCAGATATGGTATGGCTTCTGGGGTTGGTGCATGGCCTGGGCTCGGGGCTGTTCTGGCTTGCCTTCAATGTGGTCTATTTCGAGGTGACGGACCCGGACAGCCGGGACCGGTTTAACGGTGTGGCCGGCATTTTGGGTTCAGGTTCGGGCATGCTAGCACCCTGGATCTCCGGCTTGCTGATTTCCAGGATGACCCATGAAACCGGCTACCGTCTGATCTTTACCTTGTCCCTGGCGGTGTTTGTGCTGGGCGGAATCGCCAGCTTCTTCCTGGCCAAGCGCAAGGGAGAGGGCAGCTACGATTGGACCTTTACGCCCAAATATTTGCGGAGAAGGGATGGCATCTGGAACAAAATGTTTTTTGCTATGCTGGCCCAAGGAATCCGCGAGGGAGTATTCGGCTTTCTTATTGGCATTCTGGTGTATATCAGCACCGGAAACGAGTATAGCCTGGGGAACTTTGCCTTAATCACCTCTGCGGCGGGACTTCTCAGCTTCTATGTTGCCGGGCGCTTCTACAAGCCGCGGCACCGTTTGCGGGGAATGCTGCTGGCCGTTCTTGGCCTGACCTTGGTGATTCTTCCTTTTTTCTGGAAGGTAGAATATGCAACTCTGTTGATCTTCGGTATCGGTACGGCGATGTTTATCCCTTTTTACACCGTTCCCGTCACTTCTACATCCTTCGACCTGATCGGCAGAGACCCGGATTGTGTCAGCCGGCGGGAGGAATTTGTTGTTCTCCGCGAATTGGGTCTAAACGTTGGCCGGCTGCTGGGAACCCTTGCCTTTTTGTTGACCGTGTCGTTTTCGGCCACCACCTTGTCCATTAATGTGCTGATGCTGGCTATCGGCAGCTCTCCTCTCTTGGTTTGGGTTCTCATGAGGAGATTCCTGAAAACGCCTGAAGCCGGGAGCAGCACCGGTTAGCCGTATCCGCATTGACAAGGCCGGAGAAGCGGAGGACAATAGGGAAAACATGAGGTGGCGGTGAAAAGATGGCTCGAATAGTGAACAGCATCGCCGAACTTATTGGCAATACGCCTGTGGTTCGCCTTAACAGGCTGGCTCCGTCAGAAGGTGCCGAGGTGTACGTCAAGCTGGAATCCTTCAACCCAAGCGGAAGTGTCAAAGACCGGGCCGCTTGGAATATGATCGTCCGGGCGGAAGCGGAGGGCAGGCTCAAGCCGGGAGGCACCATTATTGAGCCTACCAGCGGCAATACAGGCATCGGCCTGGCGATGAATGCCGCAGCGAAGGGATACCGGGCCATTCTGGTGATGCCCGACAATATGACCAAGGAGCGGATTCAGCTGCTGCGGGCATATGGGGCTGAGGTAGTGCTTACTCCCGCCGCGGAGCGGATGCCCGGTGCGGTGGCCAAGGCGTTGGAGCTGGCCGTGGATATTCCCGGCAGCTATATCCCTCAGCAGTTCGAAAATCCGGCAAATCCGGGCATCCACCGGACCACAACCGCAGAGGAAATCCTCGTGCAGATGCAGGGCAAGCTGGACGTCTTCGTAGCGACTGCCGGTACCGGGGGCACGATTACCGGAACCGGAGAGGTGCTGAAGGAGCGGCTGCCTGGACTGAAGGTTGTGGTGGTGGAGCCGAAGGGCTCGCCTGTCCTCTCCGGCGGCATTCCCGGTCCGCATAAGCTGGTAGGCACCAGCCCCGGTTTTGTACCAGCCGTGCTGAATACCAGCGTGTATGATGAGATTGTGCAGGCGGCAGACGAAGACGCACTAACGACGGTACGGCGTCTTGCCGCGGAGGAGGGCATTCTGGTGGGTCCATCGGCCGGAGCCTCCGTATGGGCGGCGCTGCAGGAAGCGGCGCGGCGCCCTCCCGGTCATAAAGTCCTTTGTATAGCTCCGGACACAGGAGAACGCTATATCAGCATGGGAATTTTCGACTGAACGTTATTTTTTCGGACAGCATCCGGTAGACGGATGCTGTCCATTTTTATTTTGTCAGGATAAGGAATGGGAGCAATTACCCCCGTCTTTAAAAATTGCCGAAATTTCATGGTTCTATTTGCTTTTTTCTTAATATATATAGTGATGGGATGTCCATTTTTGAGATCACGAGAGGGCCAGGTATCAAGAATGAGAAAAAAAAGAGCGAGGCGGAAAAAATGGCCGGGAAGTTCTTATGCAGCTGCAGTACTGCCGTCCGCTTGTTTGGGTATAGGACTTTTTGCTCTTCCGGCTATGATTAATCCCACGTTTTCATCCTATCATGATGCCGCTATGTTATCGGGAAATGTGACAGTTACAGAAAGTGTTTACCCATTCAGTAGTTCAATCGTTTCATGTTTTTCATCCCGGGCAGAACCTGGCCAAGCCCTAAGCCAATTTCAAGATAGAGGTGTGGCTGCATCTGTGTACATGGGGAATGAAGAAATGGCAGACCGGCAGGAATACTCTTGCATCCTCAACACGGAAGGAAATGGGCCAATGGGGACAGTTACCGATGAGGTGTATGGAGAAAATGGATTTTTAGGCCAATTGCGGCTAAGATGGGGGCGGATTGCGGAATGACAGTTAAACGGGTTGGAAGCTGGACTGTAAATGTGATCTTAGTGGTGCTATTTATCGTAATGGCAGGCTCTGTGGCGCTGTCCAGAATTTCCGGTGGCGAGCCTGCTCTTTTCGGCTATCAGCTGAAGGTAGTTCTTTCGGGCTCCATGGAACCGGGTATTCGCACAGGATCGCTGATAGCAGTTAAGCCCCAGCAAGATATGAACGGGCTTAAGGCGGGACAGATTATTACCTTCCGCCAGAGCAGCAATGGCAGCGAAATACGTATCACACACCGGATTATGGAAGCCTTGGAGCAGGCTGACGGACAGACTCTTTATATGACCAAAGGCGATAATAATCAAAATCCCGATTCCGAGCCTGTGACACCGGATCAAGTGGAGGCCATATATTCCGGCTAGACATTGCCGTATGCGGGTTACCTGTTTGACTTTGCGCGCTCCAAAACAGGCTCGGCTGTTTTGATGATTCTTCCGGGTGTGCTTCTTTTAGGGTATTCCGCTCTTACTCTCAGACGGGGCCTCAAGCATTTAAATTCGATTTTATCCAAGGAAGAAGCCGGCAATAAGCGCTCCGATTCCTTAAACACCTCTGTTTAGAGTCGGGCTTTCGCACATCATTATCCAAATCAGGAGGGAACGAAAAATGGGAATCAAGCAACAGCTGGTATTAGGTGTAGTAACGGCGGCATTGGGATTTACGCTGGTGGGAGGAGGGACCTATGCTTATTTTAACGATGTCCAAACCACAACGAACACTTTTGCGACAGGAACCTTAAAGCTGAACATAAAAGAGGCGCTGAATGGCACACCCTTTACCTTTAGTATGGGGAACATGAAGCCTGGCGACTCGGTGGAACGTTCTATTTTATTGGAAAACAAAGGGAGTATTGCGATCAAGGAAGTGCTGTTCAGCTTCATTGAGCCTGTTGCCAAAAAAGACAATGCTGTGCTTGACGAAAACACACTTCACGATTTTCTCAGCCAATTTCAGGTAGAGAGCATTTCCTTGGAGCCCAAAAACGGTGTAGGAGTCCCTAAAGAATTACTTGACCCCAATCAAAAAATGACCCTGTTGGATTTGAATATGAAAAACCCGGAAAACATTAAGGCTAAGCTGAGCGATCCGGCTCATGCAATAGGCGGAAGGATCAACCTGGCGACTACATATGCCAATAATTATGATGGCATTCCCATCAAACCTACGGACACGGATAAGGTCAATATCCGCATTAAATTCGTGGATGAAGGGAATCAAAACCGCTTCCAGGGTGTATATATGGATTTCAAGTTCCATTTCGAGGCTACGCAATGGAGTGGCATCAAGGTTCGCCCCACAGATCCTAACGGGCAGGTGAATAATAAGCCGGATCATTCGGCAGATTCCAATGACCAGCAGCCGCCAGTACGGGTTGTAACCGGCAATTAAATGCACAACCGGATCGTAAAGAGGGTGGATATGCTCCACTCTTTTTACTGTGAATTCAAAAAAAGCGGGGTGAGCCGGCAGCTGTATGACCAAGTACCGATTAATCTGTGCCCTTCTGTGCGTGGCTGTTTTGATCTGGGGAGCGACCTGGCATGCAGGTGCCATCAAGGCTCAGAACTCCGTCCGTCTTCAGCTTGGATCAGCATCGGAGAAGACCTTCCGGTTCGATAATTTGAAGCCTGGTGATGAAGCCTGCTCCAGCCTGAAGCTTTACAATGCTGCCGGCCGTCCCCTGATGTATGAAATTCGGTCCCGGTTAGACAAGGGGGATAGGATGTTGTATGAAATTATGGATATAGCATTGCGTATCTCCAACCGGGTACTGTACAACGGCAAATTGACAGGTGCTGACGGATTGTTGGTTAGGGGGCAGCTGCAGGCGGATGAAGAAGTGGAGCTGGAAATATCGGCTTTTATTCCAGCGGAAGCGGGAAATGAATATCAGGCCAAAACAGCGGTGATCGTGCTGGAGTTCTCTGTGACGGAACATACGGAGGAGCCTGAGCCGGGTTCCGGTTCTCCTGCAGCCGGAGGAGGGGGATCGCCGACGCCATCGCCAGCACTTACTCCAACTCCATTTATTGCCACGCCCGGCGCTTCCGTATCCCGGGAGCCTTATGTCTCTCCTGAAGCAACCCCTGCCCGGAATGGCGGGGTCCTTCCCGGCGAACTCCCGGTTCAAGAAGAAGAGTTGCCGATGGGAGACGGGGAAAGCCTGGGACTTCCCGGCGGGCAGTGGGATGTACCGTCTGCCGCACCGTATCCTACGGAGTCCTTTACGCTTCCTGACACAGCCACTCCGTGGTACAATCTTTTGCTGATCTCGTCCATCTCCATATTGGCATGTGCGGCGATTTTGTTGAAACGAAGACAGTAAGGGGGCGGAGCGGATATGAATGCGGGGAATAGGATGATCAGAAGAGCTGCCGCTCTGATTCTGGGCTTGTCCGTCTTAATCTGGTTTTATGCATTAAGCCAGGTTCTGAAAGCCCCTATTGAGCAAAAACGGGCTTTGGACGATTGGGATAACCGCCCCTCTGCGGCAAGCCCTCTTGTTGCAGCCGAAGCTGCTGCAGTGAAGGAGCCGCTATCTGCTATGCCTGCTGGGGCAGACGATAGCATCCCGGCCAGTTCCCCGCAACAAAAAAAATCCGGGGATCCGTTAATCGGAGTGCTTGCTTTTCCGGATGGTAAGCGGGTCCCCCTTTACCAAGGAGTTTCTGCTCAGCAATTGCAGAAGGGGGCAGGGCTTGATTCCAACGGGGCTTTTCCGGGTGAACCGGGGAACAGTGTCATCAGCGGGCACCGGGATACGGTGTTCCGCATTTTGAGTGTGCGCCCAGCATGGGCGCTATCTATACGGTGAAAGTCCGGAACGGGGGCTGGCGAGCGCCTACCGTTAGCCAAGAGCAAGGGTGTCCGTCGCGAG
>JAQSYT010000128.1 GCA_029256065.1 Paenibacillaceae bacterium | reverse complement strand
TGAATTGGGCAGCTTCGGACACTCCGGGCTGTCAACGGGGACATCCGGGAAGATAACGTACCTGAAATGTATGCTATTTCGCTGGAAAGGTGGAAAACCCGCAAATAACGTACCTAAAATGTTTGCAATTCGATGATTTTCTTTGGTTTTGGACGGAAATCAAAGGAATAGCGTACATTTTCTGTTCTTTATTTTGCTATTTCGGCACGTGATAACCCAATAGCAAACATTGTATGCCGCTTACATCACCGGCTATCTGCGGCGGTTTTCTTAAGCTCGGGAACACCGCCCCTTGCACTCTATGGTATGCAGATCAGCGGTTTAGCGCGGGCCTGCTTCCCGTCCTGGCCGATGCTGGTACGCGACAGAAGGTAGCAGGCGTAGGCAATGGGATTGCGCTCCGCCTGGCGCAGCAGCTTCTCCTGGCCCAGCTTGCGGAAGATGGAGCGGCCCGGCTTGGTGTTGGCCTCGATAATCCACACCCGGCCCTCGCGGTCCACCCCCAGATCCAGGCCCAGCTCCGCCATCCGGCCGTTGCAGGCCTCCAGGGCAGCGGGAATCCGCTTCGCCAGCATGTGCAGAGTCTTGAGAATCTCCGCGGCCCGGGCGCTTCCGAACTGCTGCGTCAGCCACTCGTTTGCCTCCATGGCTGATCCTCCCCCATGGAGATTGGAGGTGATGCTGCCCGGCGCGCCGATCCGGGCGCCCATGCCCGTCAGCTCCCAGAGTCCCTTGCCATTCTTCTGAACCAGTGCCCGGATGTCCCAGGTTTCACCGGTGGGGGCGGATAGCTCCAGATAGGGCTGCAGCAGGTAGCTGCGTTTGCCCATAAAGCCTCTCAGCCATTGCACAAACTCAGCTTCACGCTTGAAATCGAAGGCAATCGGCTGGTTGGCCGGGTCCCTTGCACGTACACGCCAGCCATCCTCTGTCCGTTCAGCCATTGCAGTGCCCTTGCCCTGGGAGCCGCTTGCCGGCTTCAAAAATATCCGCTTCTCCCGGCTGAGCCAGCGGGCTGCCTCTTCCGGTGCCGCAATCCTGACCGTCCGCGGCAAATACGGGCGGAGCGCCGGGTCCCGCCGCAGGAAGTGGAGCATCTCCCATTTGCTTTTCAGACCGAAACCCAAATAAGGCGCCTGCTTCAGGGAGCACAGCCGGCGGACTGCCTGCCGGTGGGCATCGTAAGATGCTTTGCTGCTGAAAAAAGCTCTGTCATAAATCAGGTCCGGAAGCGGATACTGACGCTTTTCCCAGCCGTTCTCCGAGCTCCATCCGTAACCCTCCACAGTCATCCCGGGTTCATCTACATTCAGCGGGGAAAACACATACACCTCCGCTCCACAGGAAGGGCCTGCGGCGCATAAGCTTTCGTAGAATCGGGTTTCTCCGAAGGGAGGCAGCCGGTTATCCCGGAATTCGCCGGCCATAATGCCGATAAAGTGCTTGCTTTGACGCTTCATGAGTCCTCCTGCTGCGGAGCAATTATTTGCCCCATGAGTGTTGGGAATAGAGCACAACCTGTTTCACCGACGGGCGGATTTTCCTCTCCCCGGCAGGTGAGTTTTCCTCCTTGGAGGGTTTGGAATTGACCTCCAGGAGCCACACCCGGCCTGTGGAATCCACAGCCAAGTCCACACCCAGCTCGGCAAAATGACCGTCAATGGTGGCATCCACACTTTTGGCAATGGACAGGGCGGAGGCACGCAGCTTGGTGTTCACGCTGGTTCGTGCGCCTGCAGGAAGGTTGCTGCGGGAGACGGCCTCCGCAACCGGGCTTAAGGTTCCGCCGCGTGCCAGATTGGAGACAAAGGTATTGCTGGCGGCTACCCGGGCCACTACCGAGGTGACGGCCCATTCACCTTCGCCATTGCGCTGCACCAGAGCGCGGAAATCCACCGGACGCCCGCCGGTTTCCATAAGGCGCAGCCCCTGCTGGATCTGATAGCGGCGCTGCTTCATTTTTCCGGAGATAGTCTGGAACAGCTGGGTCAAGGTGGGGTAATGCTGGCGCTTCATTCCGGCGAGACTGCTGAAGGAGCATTGGTATCCGCCCCCTTCCGGCTGGGACGTAATGCGGATGATGCCTTTGCCTAAGCTGCCGGTAACGGGCTTAAGAAAAACAGTATTGTATTTCTTGCACATTGACTTCAGCATGGCGAAATTCTTGAACAGGTAGGATTCCGGAAGATAGGCGTGCACGCTTTTTTCCTTGCGCAGTGCTTGGAATACTTCGGTTTTATCCAGATATTTCTCGTTGAAGGCTACCGACCCGTACCGGGCTTTGAGCTCGCGCATAAATTGCTGCACCTGGGGTTTGTTCTCCAGCTTGCGGGAGGTCACGCGGTTGTACATCACGTTGGGGCACGGGAAAGAGGATTTGATCCAGCGGCCCTCCGACAGCGCCCAGCCCTGGACTGAGGAGGATTCCCCTGCAATGTCATTGGGCGTGAAAAAATAAGCCGCTCCTCCGTGAATCCTGCAGGCTTCCGTCAACTCCGCGCAAAAGGCGGTCATGGCGCCGAAGGGGCGGTCCGGGGCATGGGTATACACCCGGCTCATGAGCACTCCGATCAGCGGTCCGATATGAAGCGTGCGGGAGGCGGCATGGTAGGAGACGCACAGCTTCGTGCCATGTGGAATCGACAGGCTTGCGGCCAAGTGCTCGCTCATACGGAGCGAGGCCTGGCTGGATTGGGTGATGCGGACCTCCTTTCGGGCAGACCCGAATCGAAGCGTTACGGTTTCGCGAAGCGGCAGCTTCAATTTTTTCAAGAACCCCGCCCCGATGGCAATTTGTTCCTCCGGGTGAGTGCTGCCGGATTGCAGATACACCGGCAGCTTGATTTTGGCCATATGGAAATCTCCTTCCCGGCTCCTTGTTGTATCGCGTATGAGAACATGAGAACTACTCCCATCATATGAGGACATTTGCCCCTTTGTGATTGGAAGGCGCCCATCTTGAACCCCTCTGTCCGGTGTTTCCCGGCACCTCTGCTTTTTAGGGAACAGCCCATGCCGGGTTATGGACAAGACGCATATCCGTATGGATAGCCTCATAGTCTGTATTAAGCAGGTGGTGAACCCCCGGCGTAGAGGATGCCAGTTGGCACAGCCGGGAATGATGGGAAAAGGGGAGATCGGAATATGCCATTTTGGAAGCATCTCTTGTATTTATGCATGGCAGGAGGCATGCTGCTGTATGCCGTACCGCGGCTGGCTGTGGGAGAAGGGCTCGGCGCAGGGCCGGTGTTCGGCACGGTTTGGCTCTGCTTTGCCCTCTTGATTATTGCAGCACAGCTTCATGAGCTGTTGGGTGTGGATGCCAAAAAGCGGGAGCGGCTGCGGCAGGTAAAGCGGATGAAGACATTCCGTCTCCAGCGGAAAACGGACAATCTGGCAAGACGGTATGGAAAAGGGGCGTAATGCCCACAGCAGTCAGCAGCCCGGCGGGAGAGCGCCGGGTTTTTTTGTTTCTGGGAAAAGACGTTCAGTTTTTCCTATTGTCGCAGGTGGTGATTCTATACTATAATTGGGACAATAACAGTATGGTACAGAATCCGGATTTGAGGTGTAACAGATGACGAATATCTCCCAGGATGATTCGCTTACGAAGCATGAACAGATTCTCCGTTATATCGAAAGCCTGAAGGTCGGAAACAAGATCTCCGTCCGCAAAATCGCCAAGGATATGGAGGTCAGTGAAGGCACTGCTTACCGCGCCATCAAGGAAGCGGAGAACCAGGGACTTGTCAGCACCAAGGAACGGATCGGCACTGTAAGGGTGGAAAAAAAGCAGCGGAACAATATCGATAAGCTGACCTTTTCCGAGGTCGTGAATATTGTGGACGGAGTTGTGCTGGGTGGGGCACAGGGGCTTGAGAAGACCCTGAACAAGTTTGTGATCGGCGCCATGCAGGAGGAGGCCATGATCCGCTACATTGAGGAAGGCAACCTGCTGATTGTGGGCAACCGGGAAAAAGCCCACATCTTCGCGCTGCAGCTGGGAGCGGCAGTGCTGATCACCGGCGGCTTCGACACCTCCGAGGAAGTGAAGCTCCTGGCCAACCGGATGGGACTGCCCATTATCTCCAGCAGCTACGACACCTTTACTGTGGCCTCTATGATCAACCGTGCCATCTATGACCGGCTCATTAAGAAGAAAATTATGCTGGTGGAAGACATCCTCCCCTCACGCGGGCAGGTCTCCACCCTCAAAAGCTCCCATACTGCCCAGGATATGCGGGAGCTGATCGAAAGCTCCGGCCACAGCCGCTTCCCCGTGGTGGACGAATGGAACCGTGTGGTAGGTGTGGTCACCTCTAAGGATATGCTGGGCGCCCCTGCGGAGCAGACCATCGACAAGCTGATGACCCGCAACCCGCTGACCGTCTATATGCAGACCTCTTTGGCCTCTGCAGCCCATTTGATGGTTTGGGAGGGTATCGAGCTTCTGCCGGTGGTGGACTCCAACCGCAAGCTGATCGGGGTTATCAGCCGCAAGGACGTGCTGAAGGTGATGCAATATGTCCAGCGCCAGCCTCAGGTGGGCGAAACCTTCGAGGATCTGATATGGGCCGGCTTTGAAGAGTTCCGGAATGAGGAAGGGAAGCTTTATTTCCGCGGCACGGTGACACCGCAGATGACGAATCATCTGGGCTCCGTTTCTGCTGGGGTGCTGACAACCCTTTTGAAGCAGAGTGCCGTACGCGCCGTCCATGAAAGCAAAAAGGGAGACATGGTCATCGACAACATGTCCACCTATTTTCTGCATCCTGTCCAGATCGAAAGCCAGATTGAAATCCGTCCCCAGATCATCGAGATCAGCCGGAAATTCGGCAAGGTGGATGTGGAGATGTTCTACAACGGCCAGATTGTGGCCAAAGCCATGATGACCGCCCAGGTGTTTGACCAGTAGGAGGCGCCGCATGAAAATCAGGGAGGATTACACCTGTCCGCTGGAAATTGCCCATGATATTATGAAAGGCAAATGGAAGCCCATTATTCTCTTCCAGCTTCAATTCGGCAGCTCCTCCTTGTCCGGTCTGGAGCGCAGCATCGCCGGAATCAGCCAGAAGATGCTGCTGCAGCAGCTGAAGGAGCTCCAGGAATTCGGCCTGGTGGACAAAACCTCCTTTGACGGTTATCCGCTGCGGGTGGAGTATGCGTTAACGCAGGACCGCGGACGGAGGATGCTGGAGTCTGTGCGGATCATGCAGCAAATCGGCGTGGACATCATGGTGGAGCAAGGCCGGACGGATTTTTTGGACAGGAAGGGAATTGTTTATTCAAAAGAGGGCTGCCCACAAAAAAGTGGGTAATGTACACTTCTCTGCGCCGCTTCTATAATGAGCGTAAATGCGATAGAGGAGGTTTTCCCATGCCGGACAGCGGTTTATTGATCATTGATATCCAGAACGATTATTTTCCCGGAGGAAAATGGATGCTTCACCAGCCCGAGGAGGCCGCGGCCAAGGCGGCACAGGCTATTGCTGCGTACCGCAAGAAGGGGCTTCCGGTGTTCCATATCCGGCATGAAAGTCTCCAGCCCGGAGCGGCTTTTTTCCACCCTGGGACAACCGGTGCGGAGCTTCATCCTTTAGCGGCACCCGCTGAGGGGGAACGGGTCCTATTGAAGCATGTGCCCAATGCCTTCTCCGGCACGGCCCTGCATGAAGAGCTGCAAGCCGCGGGAATCCAACAGCTGACTGTATGCGGGATGATGACCCATATGTGCATTGATACCAGCGTGAGGGCGGCACGGGACCTTGGATACGCCGTCACCTTGCTGGAGGATGCCTGCGCCACCCGGGATCTGGAGTGGCAGGGGGAGCGGCTTCCGGCGGATACGGTGCAGAAGACCATGCTGGCAGCCCTGAATGGAACCTTCGCCCGGATTCTGCGGGTGGAGCAATTCCTGGAGACCTTGGCATAAGGCTTACTTTGGAAATCAAAGTGTGCTATACTTTTTAGAGCGGTGATACCGGACGCAAAGCATGCGCCGATTGTTCCTTTTCCAGGGACAGTCGGCGTTTTGCGTTAAAAAAACGGCTTGCCGCAGCCTGCTGCGGAGGGTATCATAAAAGGACAAGGAGAGGGTAGCCATGGATGAAACCCGGCAAATTCTGCATGCAATCTTGAAAAATCAGGAGCTTACCAACGCCAAGGTAACTGCCATTCAGGATGAGCTGCTCCATTTCCGCAAGGAGACGGCAGACAGATTCGTCCAGATTGATGTCAGATTTGACAGTATGGACAGCCGCATGGACAAGATGGACGACCGGTTTGACAAGATGGACGACCGGTTTGACAAGATGGACGACCGTATGGATGAGGCAACCCGGGAACTCAAGGGCTTTAAAGCGGAAACTGCGGAAAACTTCAGACAGTTTCATGAGCGCATGGACGAGTATGACTTCGAGGAGAGGAAGGAGAAGCGCCACCGGGAAAGCCTGGAGCGCGATTTGGACAAGCTGACGGAGCGGATGGAAAAAGTGGAGGGATATATCGGCTTTGAGCGCCAATGAATGACAGCCCCTAACCGGGCTTTTTTTGTTGAATCAACTCCCGGTTGGGAAAGAAGCGGCCCCGGTCATACCGGAATACATGGTTTCCTGCTGTGGGCTCCTTAATAATAGGCATTAGCAGCCGCTCTGTTCTTCATGGGAGTGGAGGCCCACATTCTATATAGGAGCTGGTTTTATGTTAAGCGCAGAAAACATCGGGAGACGGATTGCCCTTCTCCGCAAGGAAAAGCGGCTGTCCCAGGAGCAGCTGGCCGAGGAATTGAATGTCAGCCCCCAGGCGGTATCCAAATGGGAAACGGGAAAATCCATTCCCGAAACGGCTACCCTGCCCCTTTTGTCCAGAGTGCTGGGCCATTCCATCGACAGTATCCTCCTGCCCCGGCAGCTGGTGGTGCTTTCGGCAGTTTACACTGATGGGGAGGAACAGGAGGATGTGACGCAACGGGTGAATGCCTTTGTCAGTGGAGACAGCCTGAGGTTGCGGGTTGGGGGAGGAGAACTGGCGGCGGCCCCTGCCGCCGGTGACCGTATTAAGGTGCTGCTGGTGAAATTCGAAGCGCCCTCCGGCATATTTTTCACTTGTGCCCGCGAAGGGGAAGTAGTGGATATCCGGCTGGCCGGAGGAGCTCCGGAAGGGGAGGGTGTTTTTACAGCAAAATTCGGAGAGCTGCAATTTATCCATGGGGCTTACGGAAACCGGCATCATTCCCGGAATGTGATGGGCAAGCTGGCCCATTACCGGTATTTCCGCTGGAGCGCTTTTACTGCCAACCATGAGCAGTTTCCCAGCCTGACGGAAAATGAAGGGCCGGACTATTTGCTGCTGGTGTATTTAAATGCAGAAGGGCTTCATGCCGTCAGCTGCTGTGAGGGAGAGCGGATTTGTTACAATCCGGACAGAACCCGGCTGTACCGGGAGGCGGGCAGCCGCGACTCCTACATTGTGACAGGTGTGGACCGTCTGGCTTTCGGGAGAGGTCAGGATTGCTCCTGGGCAGGCGCCCTTCTCCTGTCCCTGCGGACTATGGGGGTGGATACGTCGTATGAGACCGTCATGGGGGTATCTGGAGCCTGCTGGCGGGTGGCTTTTACAAGCATGTGGGATTTCAGTGCTGCAGATGCTCTTGTGGCTTGTGATTATGCGGCTCCGGCTTTTCGGGCATTCGGAATCAATCCTGTTTGGGCAGACCGGATCAGTAAGGAGGAGCGGAAACGGGTAAAGGAGCAGATTGCCGCCGATCTGGAGGCCCACCGGCTGCCGGTTGCCATCAACCTGCGGGTAGCGCCGGAATGGGGGGTAATCACTGGTTATGCGGATCAGGGGAACACGCTTTTTTGCCGGACTTATTTTGATGAGGAAACATTCAAGCAGCATGAGGATGAACCCGCTTTTCAGGAGGACATGATCCGCACCGGAGGTTATTTATATGTGGACAATTGGCCGTTTGCTTTGGTCAGAATGGGCGAAAAATTCGAAGCTCCGCCAGCAGCGGAAAGCCTCTTGGCCTCTCTCCGGCTCAGAATGGAAACCATGGGCAAACGGGAGAACAGGGGCTACAAGCTGGGCTATGCCGCCTTTGAGGTATGGCGGATGGGATTGATCGACGGTTCATGGTACAAAGAAGCGCAGGAGGAGGATGTGAGGCGGAGATACCTGGTGAACCGCTTCTGCCTGGCGGCATTGGCTGATGCGCGCAGAAGCGCGGCGATTTATCTGGCGTCCAGCCGGGAGCTGCTCCCCGATGACAGCGGCAGAGAGCAGCTTGGCCTGCTGGCCGGACTGTACGCCGGCATGGCGGAGCGCCTGGAATCGGCATTGGCGCTTATTCCGGGTCAGGAACCGGAGGCAGAAGCTAATCATGAAATTTATTGGCCGGAGGAAACAAGAAAAACCCAGGCGGAGCTGCTGCTCTGGGTGGCAGGGCAAGAGGCGGAAGCGGACCGGCGGATTCAAGTGCTCCTGGATATTGCTGCCGGATAAAATATTCAAGTGGGCGGCGGAGCAAATTCACTGCAGGAAATATAAAGGGTGAGCTCCGTCTGGATAACCATCAGATAGCGGACGGCGATCTGGTAATTCTTGCCGTAGACATTCCGGTACACCTTCTTGTCCACGAGATTGCTGAAAATATCCGGAGCCTCCCGGACCGCGCTGACCGGCTTGCCGCTGGTCAGCTTGATGTCTTCATACACCAGGCGCTTCAGCTCGTTAAGGACATTGGCATCCGCCTTGTCCGCTTCTTTGGGTGCAAATTCGGCCACCACCTTAATCCGGCCGACATATTGCTGGTTCTGCTTGTATTTATTCAGCCCCTCCAGGCTGTCCTGAAGGGTTTTGTTCTGGTTGGACAATTCCCCCACCCGCTCATGCAGAATGGACAAATGCTCCTGGTAGATGCTTAAAAACACCGCTGCCCCCACTATCATACCCGCCAAAAAAATTCCTGTCCCCGACAGCAAATTCCTGTACCGCACAAAGGAGGGGACCCGCATCAGTCCACGCCGCCCTTGCAAATCATCCTGATCAGCTCATAGGCCAGCTGCGCGCCGGCAAAGGCTCCCGCGAAGAAGACGATTTGCTTCACGGCAGGGGACAGATAGCCTTCGGCAAAATTGGCTTCAATGACCCGGAAAGGATCAATGGTTCCCCCTACCGCAGCCACCATGGCCCATACCTTGATATTGTCGGCGATGCTCATCATGGTGCTGGAGGGCGGACGCAATAGCGCTGTTGCCCCGATCCCCGCAAGAAGACAGCCTCCCATCACAATCCCGAAGGCCACAAAAAAGTTCAGCCACAGCTTCCACAAAAACAGCTCCATGGGAATCCGCCCCTTCCGCTATCAATACCACTTTATTCCACATACATGGGTTGTCCCGTATAAAGAACTTATGCTCGGCCACAGATAAATAGAAGGGAGAGAATGACGTCCGGGGAAAAAGCAGGAAAATTGAATAGGCCCGGGGAATGACTCATAATCACATTTTTTAAAAGGAGATGCGGTTATGAAGGTGCTGTTTCTGCTGCTGTCTTTGCTCTTTGCCGGCAGTAATGATACTTCAAGCGGTGCGTTAAAAGCGTATATTGCCGAGGGGCCGTCCATGGAGCCGACCATTCATGCCAAGGACCGGTTTTGGGTGGACACGGATTATTACGCTGCCCATTCCGTAGAACGGGGAGATCTGATTGTGTACGAAACTGCGGGTGGCAAGTTTTATGTGAAACGGGTGGTAGGACTTCCCGGCGACACAGTGAGTATGGAGAACAACCGGCTGTATGTTAACGGCCAGGAGCAGAATGAGCCGTATATTGAAACCGAGGTTCAGAAAGCCACTCAGGCAGGCAGGATGTATAACATGGATTTCGACGAAAAGACTGTCGGAAGCGGTGGATATTTTGTACTGGGCGACAACCGGGTCAACAGTTTGGACAGCCGGATGTCTGGTTCTATACCTGAAGAGCATATCATCGGAAAAGTGGTGCGTATCCGGCAAGGGGAGTGAGTCGCTGCAAAAAGCGAATATGGGTTCGCATTTGCGGGGAACTGTGCTAAAATAGAGGGACTAATATAGCCACCGGAGACCGGGGGCTGCTGAAGCGGCAGGGAGGGTTCAAGGTGAGCGGATTTGTCCATCTGCATGTGCATAGTGAATACAGTCTTCTGGACGGTGCGGCCCGGATCGAGGAGTTGGCTGCGGAAGCCGCGAAGCTTGGCATGTCTGCCCTGGCCCTGACCGATCACGGGGCGATGTACGGTGTGGTGCCTTTCTACAAGGCTTGTGTGAAGCATGGGGTGAAGCCTATTCTGGGCTGTGAGCTGTACGTGGCAGAGGGCTCCATGAAGGACAAGCTGTCCCGGCAGGAGCAGAAGACCTGGCATCTCATTCTGCTGGCGAAGAACCGGACAGGCTACGAGAATTTGATGGAGCTGGTGTCACGCGCCCAGCTGGACGGCTTCCATTATAAGCCGCGGGTGGATTTTGAGCTTTTGTCCCGGCATGCGGAGGGGCTTATCTGTCTGTCGGCCTGCCTGGGGGGAGAGGTAGCCCAGCATGTGCTTCATGACCGGAATGAGGAGGCCAGGCAGACCGCCCTCCGGTACAAGGGGCTGTTCGGAGACGATTATTATCTGGAGCTGCAGGACCACGGCATGCTGGAGCAAAAGAAGGTAAACCAGGGGCTTATCCGCCTGTCCGGCGAAACGGGGATTCCCCTAGTGGCCACCAACGATGTCCATTATCTTCATGCGGAGGATCATGAAGCCCAGGATATTCTCATTTGCATTGGAACGGGCAAGACGGTTGACGATGAATCCAGGCTGAAATTCCATTCCAACCAAATGTATTTGCGGACGGGCGGGGAAATGGAGGAGCTGTTCCATTATGTCCCTGAAGCCTTGGCCAATACGGCGGCTATTGCCGATTCGTGCAGCCTGGAGCTGGTATTCGGCCAGTCCATCCTTCCCGCCTTCGAGCCGCTGCCCGAAGGCAGCACGGCTCCCTCCTATTTAATGGAGCTTTGCCGGGAAGGGCTTGCCCTCCGGTATGCAGGCAGGCAGGAATGGCTGGATGCTGCATGGCGCAAGCAGGTAGAGGAGCGTCTGGATTATGAGCTCACCGTTATCGAGCGGATGGGATATTCGGATTATTTTCTCATCGTATGGGACTTTATCCGGTTCGCCCATCAGGAGGGTATTGCCGTCGGTCCCGGACGGGGGTCGTCAGCGGGCAGCCTGGTGGCGTATGTGCTCCGCATTACTGATGTGGACCCGATCCGGTACAATCTTCTGTTCGAGCGTTTCTTGAATCCGGAGCGGGTAAGCATGCCCGATATCGATATCGATTTCAGCGATGAGCGGCGGGATGAGGTGATCAGCTATGTGGTGGCCAAGTACGGCCGGGACCGGGTTGCCCAGATCATCACCTTCGGTACGATGGCCGCCAAGGCGGCGGTGCGGGATGTAGGCCGAGTGCTGAATCTCCCTTATTCGGAGGTTGACCGGACGGCCAAAATGATCCCTTTCCAGCTGGGCATTACCCTGGATGACGCCCTAAAGCTTAACCCTGAGCTGCACAAGCAATATGTGCAGAATCCCCGGATCGGCAAGCTGCTGGATCTGGCCCGGAGAGTGGAGGGGATGCCGCGCCACGCCTCCACCCACGCAGCAGGGGTGGTCATCTCCCGGGAGCGGCTTACCCGGCATGTTCCACTGCAGGAGGGAACGGACGGAACGCCGCTGACCCAGTTCGCTATGGAGAATCTGGAGGCGGTCGGACTTCTCAAAATGGACTTTTTGGGCCTGCGGACGCTCTCCATTATTGAGCGCACCCAGCGCTGGCTGGAGGACTATACCGGCAAACCCATCCGGTTCGGCGAGGTGCCGGACAGCGACCCGGCTACCTACGAGCTGATGAGCCGGGGAGACACCACCGGCGTGTTCCAGCTGGAGTCCGCAGGGATGCGGCGGGTGCTGCGGGATTTGAAGCCCTCCGGATTTGAGGATGTCATCTCCGTACTGGCCTTGTACCGGCCTGGTCCCATGGAGTTTATTCCCAAATATATTGCCGGCAAGCATGGGCAGATCCAGGTGGAGTACCCCCACCCCAATCTGGAGCCGATACTGAAGGATACCTACGGCATCATCGTGTACCAAGAGCAAATTATGCAGATCGCCTCCCGGATGGCAGGCTTCAGCCTGGGCGAAGCGGATCTCCTGCGGCGTGCGGTGAGCAAGAAGAAGCGTGAGGTCCTGGACCAGGAGCGGAAGCATTTTGTGACTGGCAGCGGGAATTTGGGGTATACGGAGGAGGAAGCCAACCGGGTATATGATATGATCGTCCGGTTTGCCGATTACGGTTTTCCCCGGGCCCATGCCACCGCTTATGGTGTGTTGGCATTCCGAACCGCATATCTGAAGGCGCATTATCCGGTATTCTTCATGGCCTCCATGCTGACAGCGGTAATCGGCAGCCACCGGAAGGTGGCGGAATATGTGGACGATTGCCGCAGATTGGGCATTGCGGTGCTGCCGCCTGATGTGAACGAAAGCGGCATAGCCTTCACGCCCATTCCTTGGGCGGAGGAGGCGGACAGCGCAGAGGAGGCGGATACAGCTTCTGCCGGGAAGGCGCACAAGCAGGGGCGCATCCGCTTTGGTTTGGCCGCCATTAAGAACGTGGGCACCCAAGCGATAGAGTCTATCCGCAAGGAGCGGATGGAAGAAGGCCCCTTCGAAAATCTGCTGGACTTCTGCCGCAGGGTGGATCTCCGGGTATGCAACAAGCGGGTGATTGAATCCCTGATCCAGTCCGGCGCCATGGATTCTTTATCCGGCCATAGAGCCCAGCATCTGGCCATGCTGGAGGAGACGGTGGAGGCTGCCCTCAAGTGGAAAAAAGAGCGGGAGGATCTGCAGCTGCACCTGTTCGGCTTTACGGAGGAGCCCAACTGGCATATCGAATATCCGGATATCCGTCCGTATTCCACCCAGCAAATTCTGGAGCTGGAGCGTGAGCTTCTGGGTCTGTATCTCACAGGCCACCCTCTGGATGATTATGAGGACCGCCTGGCTGTTCTGGGTGCGGTCCCCTTGTACCAGCTGGCCGAGCTGCCGGATGAAAGC
>JAQSYT010000127.1 GCA_029256065.1 Paenibacillaceae bacterium | reverse complement strand
CGGGCCTCCATCTTCTCGGCCATCAGCTTCCTGCACCGCGGCACAATCTCACGCGTACCGCTTCCGGTGACCGCGTCAATGGGCAGCGCATCCAATCCCTTCTCCTGAAAAAAAGCGACCCAGTCCGCGGTAGCGGCCGGATCGGCCAGATCGAGCTTGTTCAAGAGTACCAGGCGGGGCTTATGCTGCAGAATGGTATCAACCATCGGATTGCGGCTGGACAGGGGGACGCGGGCATCAATCAGCTCAATGGCCACATCAATAAGCTTGAGCTTTTCTTCTATCTGCCGTCTGGCCCTGGTCATGTGGCCGGGGAACCACTGTATGGTTGCCATCTTCTTCACCTCACCTTTTAATGCTTAATGAATCCCAGCTTTGCCAACGGCCAGAAGCGTACATCCGCACGGCCTACAATCTTTTCAAAAGCGACGGCCCCAATAGCACGGCTGTCCTGGCTGTTGACACGGTTGTCGCCCATGACGAACACCTTGCCCTCTTCAACCGTGATTTCCGAGAAATCCACGTTATAATTGCTGTTGGTCCGGGCTTTGTAATCGTCAATGGCTTCCTGCAAGTAGGACTCCTCTAGCTCTTCTCCATTGATATACACTTTATTGTTCTGAAGCTTAATCTTCTCACCGGGCAGAGCAATCACACGCTTGATATAATCCACACCCGACGGCGCATGGAACACGACCACTTCGCCACGTTCGGGAGTACGGATATGATAGATGATCTTATTCACAATAAGCCGTTCTCTGGTATGGAAGTTCGGCTCCATGGAGGGCCCGTCCACAATAAACGGCGCAAAAATAAACCAGCGGATTATTACAACGAGAACGGCGGCAATAAACAGCGCCTTGGTCCATTCCCATGCTTCGCTCTTAATTGAAACAGCTTGTGCCGGTTGTTCGGGCAATTGTTGCTCCTGTTCCATCCTAGTGAGCCTCCATCCCTAAAACTCCTCAAAAAACCGAAAGGAGGCTTGTGCTGTGCCCAAGCCCCCTGTTCAATCTTATCGGATTTCGGTAATTCTTGCTGCCTTGCCGCGCAGTGCGCGCAGGTAGTACAGTTTGGCGCGGCGAACCTTACCGCGACGTGCTACTTCGATTTTATCGATCTTCGGGGAATGGAGCGGGAATGCTCTTTCCACACCAACACCGTAAGAGATTTTACGAACGGTGAATGTTTCGCTGATGCCACCGCCGCGACGCTTGATCACAACGCCTTCAAACAGCTGGACCCGTTCGCGGGAACCCTCGATAACCTTAACGTGCACCTTCAGGGTGTCGCCTGGACGAAAGCTCGGGATATCCTTGCGAAGCTGTTCCTTCGTAATTTCTTGAACCAACAAATTCATTTGACTTCCTCCTTCCACACAGGTGTTCATTCCGCTCCATCGGCATTCATCCTTCTTGATGAGCCGCAACCGCGTAGAGGACCACCGTTATCAAATCACAACATTAAATATACTATCATATCCACGGGCGCATAGCAATGTTTGTCTTACAATTTTCAGTGAAAACTTTCGGGCTATTCGCCTTCGTCACTTTTGGGGGATGTCGTCAGAAGCCTTCTGCTGCCGCTTGAGCTCAGCCAGCCATTCCTTGTCCTTTTTGGACAGCTCCAAATCCCGCAGCAGCTCCGGACGGCGCCTCCAGGTGCGTTCCAGAGACTGGCGGCGCCGCCACAGCTCAATATTCTCGTGATGCCCGGATAGCAGCACCTCCGGCACGTCCCAATCCCGGAATTGCGCCGGACGGGTATAATGGGGATATTCCAATAGCCCTGTGCTGAAGGAATCCGTAACAGCAGATAACTGATTGCCCAGAACACCGGGCAGAAGCCGCACCACACTGTCGATAACCACCATAGCCGGCAGCTCTCCGCCCGTCAGCACGTAATCCCCGATAGACAGCTCGTCTGTAACCAGATGCTGCCGTATCCGCTCGTCATAACCCTCATAATGTCCGCAGATGAAGATCAGATGCTCCTCACGGGACAGCTCCTCCGCCTTCCGCTGAGTGAAGGGCTCCCCTTGGGGACACATGAGAATCACCCGCGGACGGGTAGCACCTCCTGCGTTCTCCGCGGGCGCAGCCCCCTCCGGATAACGCCTCTCCATTAACTCCTCTACCGCGGAGAAGATGGGTCCTGGCTTCAGCACCATGCCTCCCCCTCCGCCGAAGGGGTAATCGTCCACTGTATTATGCTTGTTATTGGCATAGTCCCGGAAATTCAGAGTGGAAAGAGACACCAGCCCTTTTTGGCGGGCCTTCCCCAGAATACTCGCGCCGAATACTCCCTCGAACATTTCCGGAAACAAGGTCAACACATCTATATTCATTCCAGCAGCCCTTCCATAAGCTCCACTGTCACCTGTTTGTTCTCCACATCCACCTCTAACACAACCCCGTCAATTACGGGCAGGAGCAGGTCGCGTCCTTTAGGGCGTTTGACCACCCACACATGGTTGGCTCCGGGAGTCAGAATTTCCTTGATCTCCCCCAGCTTCTCCCCAGCGGCCGTCACAACGGAGCAGCCCAGGATTTCATGGTAATAATACTCGTCCTCGTCCAGGTCAGCCAGATCCTTCTCATCCACCTTCACAAGCCATCCCTTGTACTGCTCCACCTGATTAATGTTATCCCATTCCTTAAAACGGGTAATAAACATCCCCTTATGCTCACGGGCCTGCTCTACCTGGATAACCACTTGCTTGCCGCTTTCGGGCTCCACCAGAATCAGCTTGCTTCCCTTAACAAAACGCAGCTCCGGAAAATCCGTCTGGGATAAAATTTTCAATTCACCGCGGATACCGTGAGTATTGACGATTTTTCCTACATTATATAGCTTATCGCTCATGCCGGTTTACACTTCCTTTTGAGTAGAATACGGTTCGTTCTGGGGTTACAGCATTTCAAGCCGGTTTTCTTCCCTCTTAGGAGTAAGAGCAGTAAGAAGAAAACCCTCTTCAAATTCTGTTTAACGATGCAAAAAGGAGCAAGGTTTCCCTCACCCCTTAAATTGCCTCATGATACGATTTCAACGCTCACCCGCTTATTCTCTTTGACAGCGGCCGATGTGACCACTGTCCGTAAAGCCTTGGCGATGCGTCCCTGCTTACCGATCACCTTGCCGATATCGCTTTGGTTCACGGTAAGCTCGTACACGATTTCCTGACTGCGCTCCACGGCATTTACGCTGACATCTTCCGGATGATCCACCAACGCCTTAGCGATTACGGTTATCAGATCTTTCATATGCCACCTCCGTTAAGCCAAATTACTTCTGCAATTTGGACTCATGGAACTTCTTCATAATGCCGGCTTTGCTGAACAGGTTGCGGACGGTGTCGGACGCTTGCGCGCCGTCGCCCAGCCACTTAAGCGCCTTCTCCTCGTCGATTGCGACGGTAGCAGGGGCGGTCAGCGGGTTATAAGTACCGATTTCCTCGATAAAACGACCGTCACGGGGAGACCGGGAATCAGATACCACCAGACGATATACGGGAGACTTGTGGGATCCCATACGCTTCAGACGAATGCGAACTGCCATTGTTGTTTCACCTCCTTAACAGAATACAAGAACTCGAAATAACATGGTCCAGGCCAAAGGCCAGATATGTTATGGAGAGCCTCGAAATCGGCAAAGCCGATTTGAGGGCAGCTTTTGGTTTATTTATTAGAAAGGAAACCGGCCGCCCTTACCCATCTTGCCGAACATGCCGCCCTTCTTGTTCTTGCCGTTGCCCATCATGCCGGAGAACTGCTTCATCATCTTCCGCATGTCCTCGAACTGCTTGATGAAGCGGTTGACCTCCACTACCGTGTTGCCGCTGCCCAAGGCGATCCGCTTGCGGCGGGTAGGGTTCAGAAGCTCGGGCTTGGCGCGCTCTTCCTTGGTCATGGATTTCACGATAGCGGCCGTACGGGCCATCTGCTTCTCGTCAATCTTGACATTCTTCATCTGGTCCTTCATTTTGCCCATGCCGGGCATCATATCCAGAATCTGGTCAAGCGGGCCCATTTTCTTAACCTGCTCCATCTGCTCCAGGAAATCATCGAAGGTAAACTCAGCCTTGCGCAGCTTGCGCTCCATTTCCTTGGCTTTGTCCGCATCAATGTTGGCTTGGGCTTTCTCGATCAGGGTCAGCATATCCCCCATGCCAAGAATCCGGGATGCCATCCGCTCCGGATAGAAGGGCTCCAGGGCATCCATCTTCTCGCCGGTGGCGGCGAACTTGATGGGGCAGCCTGTAACCGCCTTAACGGAGATGGCTGCGCCGCCGCGGGTATCATTATCCAGCTTGGTAATGATAACGCCCGTCAGGCCCAGCTGCTTGTGGAAGCTGTCCGCCACATTCACAGCCTCCTGGCCGGTCATAGCGTCTACCACAAACAGGATTTCATCCGGCTGGACGGCTTCCTTGATGTTGGTCAGCTCCTCCATCAAGGCCTCGTCAATATGGAGACGGCCCGCGGTATCAATCAGAACATAATCATGCCCGTGTTCTTTGGCGTGGGCGATGCCTTGTTTGGCGATATCCACAGGATTGACGTCCGCACCGGGAGCATAGACCGGCACCTTCAGCTGCTCACCCAAAACCTGCAGCTGCTTGATGGCGGCAGGCCGGTAAATATCCGCGGCCACCATCAGCGGCTTGTGGTTCTGCTTTTGCAGATATTTGGCCAGCTTGCCGGTGGAGGTTGTTTTACCCGCACCTTGGAGACCGGCCATCAAAATAATCGTAGGCGGGCGGTTGGACCGGGCCAGCTTGGCTTGGGTGCCACCCATCAGAGCAGTCAGCTCTTTATTGACGATATCCACAACCACCATGCCCGGAGTGAAGCTCTTCATCACTTCCTGGCCAATGGCGCGTTCCCTGATCCTGGCGATAAAGTCCTTGACGACCTTGAAGTTCACATCCGCCTCCAGAAGAGCCAGACGCACCTCTCTTAAGGCCTCGTTGACATCATCCTCCGTCAGCTTGCCCCGGGACTTCAGCTTTCCGAACACATTCTGCAGCCTGCTGGCTAATCCTTCAAATGCCATGCGCCCCGCCTCCCGTCGTCTAAACAATCCTTTACCCGGAACAAGTCACTTAGGACTGCTCCTTCACTTCTATGGTCAAAAGCCGGGAGAGCAGTTCAAGCATCTGCCTGCTGTCTTCCCCCTGCAGCCGTTTAATTAATGCTTCCAGCTCATTTGCCGCTGACCTCCGGTGTGCATACTGCACAGCCAAACCCAGCTTGCCTTCATAGTCCTCCATCGCCTGCTCGGCCCGCTTCAGGTGTTCATACACCGCCTGACGGCTGACCTCGAATTCCGCAGCGATTTCACCAAGGGAGAAGTTATCCTGGTAGTACAAGGACAGGATGGATTGCTGCTTGTCCGTCAGCAGCGCTCCGTAGAAGTCGAACAGGGTGTTCACCCGGTTCGTCCGTTCCAGCAGCGTGTCATCTTCCATCTTCAGGTGACCTCCCGATCCGGATGCGCTCTGCATCCGGGAGTGGATGCAAGACAATCGCGGCAATCGTGCCGCAAGCTGTCAAGGTCCATTCCTTTACACCGAACATTGACTATATTAGCCGATTCAATTGCAGATGTCAAGCATATTACCTTGTCACCTCCCTTTCATAACTTTGGTCCAAGCCGAAGGCCGGATAAAGTTATGAAAGCCTCGAAATTGGCAAAGCCAATTGGAGGGAAAAATCTTTTAATGACTTCGAGCCTGGTCTTTGGACTTTGACTTTAGTTTTTGACTTTAGTTTTTGACTTTAGTTTTTGACTTTAGTTTTTGACTTTAGTTTTTGACTTTAGTTTTGACTTTAGTTTTGACTTTAGTTTTTGCTTTGACTTTAGTCTCCCTCTATTGTTTGCCACTCTATGAGCAATTGTACTCGAAATTTCATATATAAATTTCTCATTCCCGTCATTATATGAGGTTGTATGCGAAATTTCATATATAAATAGTCATCTCTTCACGATTTCAGGTAATTGTACTCGATATTTCATATACAACTTGCCGTTTGTCACCTTTTACATGTTTTGTACTCGTTATTTCATATATAACCATCCCTTTTGGCTCCGGCACCACGTTTTGCATCCGATACTAAATACACATCCCCCCCAGCAGCCCCTTTCCCCAATACAGTTAGTCCGGCTTTCTCCATGATAGCGCTGTCTCCAGTCGTGTCAGATATGCTATACTGGTAAAAGTCGAACAGGCGCGGAGGCCACAAGCCATAAAAATTCACGAACGGAGGTTTTTAAGACGGAACAGCCAAGAATTGCAGGAGGTCCATTTTCCCGTTTGGTCAACAATCATTTCCATGCCTTAACCCACCGGAATTTCCGGTACTACTGGTTCGGACAATGCGTATCCCTGATTGGCACATGGATGCAGAACATCGGCCAATCCTGGCTGGTGCTGAAGCTCACCGGCTCACCATTTCTCTTGGGACTGGTGGGAACCACCCAATTTCTGCCGGTAACCTTCTTTTCCCTGTTTGCGGGCCTGGTTATCGACCGTTTTCCCAAAAGAGCCATTCTCATGGTAACCCAAACGGTCGCCATGCTGCTGGCTTTTGTTTTGTCCGCCCTTGTATTTACTGATAACGTAGAATACGGCTACATACTGGTTTTGGCCTTTATCTTAGGAATGACCAACAATTTTGACATGCCCACCAGACAATCCTTCACCATTGAGATTGTAGGCAAGGATGATCTGATGAACGCCATCGCTCTGAATTCCGCCACCTTCAACCTGGCCAGAATTATCGGACCGGCAATCGGCGCCTCCATGATGGCCTTCTTGGGTGCAGGCTGGTGCTTTTTGCTTAACGGGCTCAGCTTCTTTGCCGTTCTATTCAGTCTGACCCGCATCCAGGCGACACCGTATGTCCGTCCCAAAAAGCCCGGCTCCAGCATCTTTGGTGAAATCCGCGACGGCTTCGTTTATATTGCCAATGACCGTGTTCTGTCGCAAACCCTGCTGCTTCTTGTAGTCATTGGTGTCCTGGGCTTTAACTTCAATGTGCTGATTCCATCCTTCACCCAAAGCGTGCTGCATATGGAGGAAGGCACCTACGGCTTTCTAATGTCATGTATAGGAGTAGGCTCGCTCATCGGCGCCCTGACCCTGTCTATCCGCAGCAAAGGCGGGCCGCGCATGAAGCTGATACTCGTCTGCAGCGTCATGGTTTCCGTGTTCTTGTCCATCATCGGCCTTACCCGGAACCTCTATATTACAGGCTTGGCATTAGCTCTATTGGGCATCTTTAATATTTTATTCACCACCAGCTGCAACTCCACACTTCAGATCCATTCCAAGGATGAGTACAGAGCCAGAGTGATGAGCATCTATTCCCTGGTGTTCACCGGCTCCACCCCGCTGGGCAACCTGTTTGCCGGGACGGCGGCGGAGCATCTGGGCCCTGAAGGTGCGTTTATATTAAGCGGGATACTCGCCTTTATCCCCATTGTCTGCATCATTCTGTATTTCCGCCTCCGTAAGCCCGCGGCGCAGACTCAGTAGGAGCAAACAGCGCTTCATTATATTCAGGCGGCTCGCCAATGCTGGACGACTGGAAAATCCGTTTGGGTCCGAGGACGTTCAGCCGGGTCATCAGAGCCGCCATCTCCTGCGGGGTCAGCTCCATTCCCGATTCCAGCCAATGCTGGATTACCCCCAGGTGGGCGGATACAATATAAGCCACCAGATAGTCCCGGGGAATGGACAGCTGGTTGTCATCCGGCTGGAATTTCATCGATTTTTTCTTCATATCCTCCATCATGGCTTTTTTCCACTCCAGAAAGAAGCAAGGATCCCCGTTAGGCCCCATCATCACAGAAAAGAATCTTGAATGCTGGGCAAAATATTCAAACGCCCCCAACGCATGGGGTTGCGTAACCTGAGGCGGACTCTTCCCGTCATTGCCCGTTCTTGGGGCATCCGATCCCACACAGTTGCGCTCAGCGGCCCTGGTCACGGACTCCGTCAAGCCCTTCAGCACCTCCTCCTTGCTTTGCTCCAGCAAATCCTGAATATCCTTATAATGCAAATAGAATGTGCCTCTGTTCAAGCCGGCCCGGTGGGTCAAATCCCGGACGGTCAGCCCCTCCAGCCCCCGCTCCTCTATCAGATCAATCAGCGCGTCCCGGAGCATCTGCCGGGTCCGCAGGATACGCCGGTCAATTGTTATTTCCTCTGTCGTCATTTATTTTCCACCCCAACTTAATCGACATACTTGCATCTTATGGCTATTACCGGACAAATTACATAATAGTGATTATTGCAATTGCCGCGAATCTCCCTATAATAGGCATATGGTCTTTTTAATGAACACTGTGTTTATTACTATACCATCTGTTCATTATTTTGACGAGAGAGATATATTCAGATTAGGAGATGGAGAGGCATGAGTGCAAAAAAACAAGCTGAGGGAAGCGAGTTTTCCCTGAAGCAGCTGATCGGCCCGTTGATGGCCGTTATTCTGGGAATGATGATGGTCATCCTGGACAGTACCGTTGTCAATGTGGCGCTGCCCCGACTGGTGGATGACTTCCAATCCTCCGTTACAACCATGCAGTGGGCCATCACCGGGTACACGCTGGCACTGTCGGCGGTGATCCCGCTAGCCGGCTGGATGACCGACCGGTTCGGAGCCAAACGGATCTTTTTGATTACCATTATCATGTTTACACTGGGCTCCGCCCTCTGCTCCCTGGCTGCATCCCCGGCACAATTGATTATCTACCGGATTATCCAAGGCATCGGCGGCGGCATGGTTGCACCAATAGGCATGGCCATCGTATTCCGGCTGGCGCCCCGCGACAAAATTGGTTCCATAATGGGCATGCTGGGTATTCCAATGCTTCTGGCCCCGGCTCTTGGTCCGGTACTGTCGGGCTGGCTGGTGGAATATGCAACCTGGCATTGGATTTTCCTGATCAACGTTCCTCTGGGGGCAATCGCCTTTCTTGTGGGGATGAAGTATTTACCGACCTTTGAGACCAAAACCGTGCCTTCCCTGGACATTCTGGGGATTCTGCTGGCTCCCGTGGCCTTTTCCATGCTGGCATTCGGGGTTAGTGAAGGCGGCAAAAGCTGGACCTCCACATCCACTCTAACCGGACTGTCCATCGGCGGAGTTGCGCTTGTGCTGTTCATCATTGTGGAGCTCCGGCAAAAACAGCCACTGTTGGAGCTTCGGGTTTTCCGGTCCTCGGACTTTACCAGAGGCATTGTGATCGCATGGCTGATGCAAATCGCCCTGTTCGGTGTCATGGTTCTCGTCCCGCTGTTCTACCAAACAGTGAAGGGCTACGGCCCGCTGAAAACCGGCCTTGTGATGCTTCCCCAAGCACTGGCCTCCGGTTTAGTCATGCCCATCAGCGGCAGATTATTCGATAAAATCGGAGCACGTCCTTTGGCCATTACCGGCCTCAGCCTGATTACCTTCTGCATGTTCATGCTCTCCCGGATGACGCCGGATACCAGCCTGCTGTACATTATGGGCTTTCTCGGCCTGATGGGCGCAGGAATGGGGCTGACCATGATGCCCGTCAACACCCATGTGCTGCAATCCGCACCCAAGCATCTGGTCAGCCGGGTCACGCCGCTGACTACGGCTGCGCAGCAGGTCATGGTTTCCTTCGCCGTAGCGGGACTAACCGGCTACCTGACCTCCCAGATTACTGTGCATATGGGGTCGGATGGCAATCCCTTGCTGGCAGCGGCCAGTGCCTATGGCGACACCTTCCTGGTGGCCGCGGGTATAGCGGCATTGGGCGCTCTTGTGGCGGTGATTCTGCGCAAGCCCAAGGTAATTCCCGGGAACAGCGAGGAAGACGCAAGCCAGGCCCAAGCGTCTATGCTGGCAGGGCATTAAATAGAGAAATGAATGGAACGACGGGACGCGGAGCATTTCAGCCGCTCCCGTTTTTTTATGGTTGGAGGCGGAATGCGGACAAGTCATTTCCCCCCGGCAGACTTTTTATGGTAAAATAAGCTTTTAACTGATGGTTGGCTTCGCGTTCTCCACTCTCACATAAAGGTCAGGTGAATCACATGCAACATTACGGCTTCGCACGGGTAGCTGCCGCCTCCCCCGAACTGAAGGTAGCGGATTGCGGATTCAATACCGCCAAAATTATAGAAGCTATCGAGGATGCAGCCAAGGCGCAGGCGGAATACCTGGTGCTGCCCGAGCTTTGCATCACCGGCTATACCTGTGGGGATTTGTTTATGCAAAGAACCCTGCTGGATGCCGCTAAAGCCTCCCTTTCCCATATTACCGCCTCCACCGCCGGACATTCCATGATCGTTGTACTGGGCCTGCCTTTGGACATCCGCGGACGCCTGTTCAACTGTGCGGCGGTGATCCAGAGCGGGGAGATTCTCGGGCTTGTCCCCAAAAGCTGCATTCCCGGCTACAGCGAGTTCTACGAACCCCGCTGGTTTGCCGCTGCGGAAGAGCTGGAGACGGATACTTTCATGATCAACGGTAAAATAGTGCCTATTGGCAGCGATCTGATTTTCGGCTGCAGCAAGGATGCCAACCTGCTGTTCGGCGTGGAAATTTGCGAGGATCTGTGGGTGCCCATTCCTCCCAGCAGCCGCCTGGCCCAGGCAGGCGCCGTCCTGCTGTTCAACCCCTCCGCCAGCAATGAGCTGGTAGGCAAGGCAGATTACCGCCGCCAGCTGGTATCCGGGCAATCCGCCTCCTGTGTGGCCGCTTACGTATATACTGGCTCCAATACCGGCGAATCCTCCACGGATGTGGTGTTCGGCGGACATTCTCTCATTGCGGAGAACGGCCAAATTCTGGCCGAGTCGGAGCGCTTCACCCACGAAACCCGCCTGACCGTTGCAGATATCGATATTCCGCGGCTGCATTACTCCCGGATCGTCATGGGCACCTTCCGGGCTGGCAGAGGTGCCGGGGATTACCGGGTGATTCCCTTCACCCATCCTGCCTCCGCGGCTGCCGCCCCCCGTCAGTTGGCCCGTCATGTGGCGCCTAATCCGTTTGTGCCGGGCAATCCGCTGCTGCGGGACGAACGCTGCCAGGAGATCCTGTCTATCCAAACCTCCGGGCTCATGAAGCGCATCCGCCATATCGGCGTTAAGCAGGCGGTAATCGGAATTTCCGGCGGCCTGGATTCTACTCTGGCGCTCCTTGTTGCCGTACGGGCCATGCAGCGGCTGGGCCGTCCGGCCAGCGACGTTTTGGCTGTAACGATGCCCGGCTTCGGCACCACCAACCGGACCTATGATAACGCCGTAGGCCTGATCAAGGCATTGGGCGCCTCGATGATGGTGGTGGATATCAAGGCCGCCTGTCTGCAGCATTTTGCCGATATCGGCCATGACAAGGATGTTCACGATCTCACCTACGAGAATGTGCAAGCCCGGGAGCGGACCCAGATTCTGATGGACCTGGCCAACAAAAACGGCGGCATTGTCATCGGCACCGGCGATCTGTCCGAGCTGGCGCTGGGATGGTGCACCTACAACGGCGACCACATGTCCATGTACGGCGTCAACGGGGGCATTCCCAAAACCCTGATCAAGTTTGTGGTGCAATGGTATGCCGACCATGAAGCAGATGACGCGGCTAGTGGCTTTCTGCATGATATTATGGCCACCGGCATCAGTCCTGAGCTTTTGCCTCCCTCACCTACAGGCGAAATCGCCCAGTTGACGGAAAATATTCTCGGACCGTACGATGTCCATGATTTTTATCTGTATTACATGCTGCGGACGGGAGCGCCGCCGGCCAAGATCCTCTATCTGGCCGAGCAGGCTTTTGCCGGCGTGTTCACCCGGGAGCAGCTGGTTTCCTGGATGCGGGTGTTCTACAGCCGCTTCTTCTCCCAGCAGTTCAAACGCTCCTGTCTGCCTGACGGCCCCAAGGTGGGCACCGTCAGTCTTTCCCCGCGGGGCGACTGGCGTATGCCCAGTGATGCTTCCGCCGCGCTGTGGCTAAAAGAGGTGGAGTCACTGTAATCCCGCTCCAGAGAGGGCTGGATGATGTTTTTTTCATGATCCGGCCCCTGGTGGGGAAACAGGGAGTTTTCTTTGTGATATAGTAGAGAAGAGCGGCGCAATCAGGCATGCACAGGTGTGCGCGGATGTGCGGCATACGGCGGACACAGACATAAATATAGGGTCCTGAAGAAGGAGTTTACATGACACAATTTGTTTATAAGCAAATCATCGATGATTTGAAGAAAAAAATATTTGCCGGGCAATTCCCCGACATGCGGCTGCCGGATGAGCGCAGTCTCAGCGAAACCTACCAGGTTAGCCGCAGCTCCATTAAGCGGGCCTTGACCAAGATGGAGCATGCCGGAATTATTTTTAAGAAGCGGGGCTCCGGTACCTTTATCAATCCCCTTTACATAAAGAACGAGTCCATATTCAATTATGAAGGCTCCAATCTGGGGGTAACGGATAATTTCCAGATGCATGGCGTGAAGCCCAAAATCCGGGTGCTGAGCTTTGAGGTCATTCCGCCTACAGAGGAGCTTCAGCGGGATTTATTCCTGCAGCCCCATGATTTTGTATACAAGATTGTCCGGCTGCGCTTGTTTGACGAGACGCCTTTCATGATCGAAACCGGCTACATTCCCATCAAAATCATCCAGAATCTGAACCAGACGATTATTGAAGGCTCCATTTTTAATTATCTGGAGGAAGCCCATAACCTGGCTGTGACCAAGTCCTTCCTGTCCATATATGCCGAGCCGTCGGATACCCGCGACCGGGAGCTGCTGAGCTTGAAGGAGAATGAGCCGGTTGGAATTATGGAGGGCATCTTCTTCCTCGACAACGGCACCCCGCTGGAGTTTTCCAATATGCGCTTCCACTACAAATATCTGAAGTTTAATACCTTTGTGTCGGTGCAGGAATAAAGATCGGACAACCGTTCCGGTCTTTTTTTTGTTGTTTGGAGGCGGCGGGCTCCGGTTTACGGCAGGCTCATGAAGCTGCTTCACTGCACGGGTTTATACGAAAATGTCGCACCTGCGCTCCCCATTTTCATGATTGGCGATGGTATCAGGCCGTGGGCGATTCTAGTTATAATGAACGAAACCGACATCCAGTTTGCTTCAACGTAGGTTAATTTGGAAATAATGGGAATTGGAAAAACCCCCAAAAATCCA
>JAQSYT010000126.1 GCA_029256065.1 Paenibacillaceae bacterium | reverse complement strand
GCCTATGGTCACCTGTCCCCGCAAGGTCAGCACCAGCACCAGTCCAATGGAAGCGCCATATCCAATGATACGGAACAGGTCGCACCACAGAAGACTAAGGGCATCCTTCCTGCCTACCGCCCACAGCTCCTCGTTCACCCTGTCGCGGGTGGTCTGCCACTTGCCCGTAAGGTAGCCGTCAAAGCCTGCAACCCGCATTTCCTTGGCCGTCTGCCGGGTATTGAACAGGCTCCACAGGTAGGCAAGGCGGCGGGTTTCGGCGGCTTGGCCCCGCTTGACGTAGAAGAACTCTTTTCCCCGCACCAGCCGGGCCACAAAATACGGCAGCACCGACAGGAGCGACAGGGGCAGCAGCCATACGCTGTACCTGGCCAGCACCGCCGCTATAGAGATAGCGGATAAGGGTGTCCGCAGAAACACAAGGGTGCCGTTAAACAGCGAGGATAAGGATTCGTCATTAACCGCCTTCTCGGCCCGCTCCTTGCGGTTCAGCACCTCCGGGTCCTCCAGAGCCAATAGGGGCAGCTTGGCCAGCTTCTCATAAAGCGCCATCCGGAAATATGCTGTCCCCTTCTCGTAAATGCCCGCATTAACGGCAATGCTGAAGATATAATTAAGGATGTCGTTGAACAAATAAATGATCAGATAAAGGGCCGCGTACAGATACAGCCTGCTGCTGACTGCCTCTCCGTTGATGGCTTTGGCTGCATGATCGAACAGCCCGGCCGACACCACGGTTATGGCAGCCGGGACCAGAGCTCCGGCAAGCTGCTGGAAGACAGTGGCCATCGCGGCAACCGGCGCCCACTTGAATATACTGGCATAAATACGGCGAAGACTGCTCATGATACCGCTGCCTCCTTCACGTACCAGGACCGCTGGCTGTCGTACATCCGGGCATACAGTCCCCCGGCCTCCATTAACGTCCGGTGA
Organism: Paenibacillaceae bacterium; assembly: GCA_029256065.1. Lineage (GTDB taxonomy): Bacteria > Bacillota > Bacilli > Paenibacillales > NBRC-103111 > Paenibacillus_AR. The sequence goes on along the minus strand of JAQSYT010000126.1, from coordinate 12,271 downwards.
TCCCCGCTCTCCGCCACAATACCGTCTGCCAGCACGACAATTTTATCTGCCATCCGGGCACTTGCCAGACGGTGGGAAATGAGGATGCAGCCCCGGTTAGCCAGCACCCTGGCGAAGCTTTCATACATCCGGCTTTCGGCCAGCGGGTCCAACGCCGCAGCAGGCTCATCCAGAATTACGAAGGCGCTGTCCGGCAGACAGGCCCGGGCAAGAGCCACCCGCTGCCACTGGCCGCCGGAGAGATCTCTGCCCGCCGGGTCCAGCTTGCCCAGAGGCACATCCAGATTGTCCGCTATATCCTCAGCCATGCCCATCACCAGGGCAGCGCGCAGCGCTTCATTGTCCTCCAGCTTGGACAGATCGCTTAAGGCCACATTTTCCCGCAGAGACAGCTCATAGCGCTGGTAATCCTGGAAAATCACCGAAAACACCCGCTGCAGCTCGCTGCGCCGCAGTTCCCGAATGGGAATGCCGTTTACCAGAATACGTCCGCTGTCCGGCTCGTACAGACGGCATAAAAGCTTAATAATGGTGGACTTGCCCGCCCCGTTTTCCCCCACCAGAGATACGCGCTCGCCGGGCTCCACCGTAAAGCTTACCCCGTTCAGAACCGGCTGGCCCGTTTTGGGATAGGTAAAAACCACCTGATCGAACTCCACCCGTAACGGTCCTTCCCCCAGATTTTTGTTCCCGTAAGCGGCTTCCGGGAGAGCGAGAAATGCATAATAATGGTCCATCAGCAAATAGCGGGACCGAAGACGCTGCAGGGTATGCGACAGCAGCTCCGCATTGCTCAGCACAGCGCCAATAGAGGCGATCAGAGCCGTAAACAGGCCGATGGTCATATCCCCGCGGACAGCTGCCGACACCAGGGTGATCATGATGAAGGCCGTCCATATCTTAAACAAAATCAGACTGGCCAGATAATACCGCTGGGAGCGGAATGTGGTTTTGAGCCGGGTGCTGAGCACATGCCGGGCCAAGCCCCGCCATTTGCCCATGATATAATCCGTCGCGCCGAACAGCTTCAGCTCGAACAGCGCTGCCTTGCCGGCTACCAGATTGCCCAGATCGCGCATCCGCCGTTCATCCGTGGACTGACTGTTGAACATGGTGTTCATCATATCGGCGGCTTTGAAGTCCAGCCATACCGTAGGGGCGAGCAGCGCCAGAAATCCCGCCATAAACCACCATCCCGCTTGGGCAAATACCACAGCTGAGCCTGCCATGGCGATGATACAGGAAAGTGCCCCCGTGACACTCAAAAACAGCTGGAATACCTTGTCCTGAGGGTCGCTGGACATACGCTGGAGCGTATCCTGCACATCCTTATCCTCAAAGCAGGCGTATTCCAGCCGTTTGAATTTGTCTGCAATATTCGGTGTCATGCCATGGTTCAGCCTCCGCTTGATGGCAATGAACAAAATGCCGTCCAGGAAACCACCTTCCGTAGAATTAAACAGCAGCGCCCCCAGCAGGCAGGCGCACCATACAGCCAATGGCCTCCAGCTTGCCCCATGGGCCACCACACCCGAGGCAGCATCTATGACCTGCTGGATAAAGTAGATGGACAACGGCGCCATCACCCCCGTCAAACCAAGCTGCACCAGCTTGATCACCGTCAGACCCGGGGCATACCGGAACAAAATCCTAACTGTTCGCAATGATTTTCGAAACATGCCAACCTCCGATTATGTTTTACATGCGGAAATTCCTTACCTCGTGCATAGTACAATAGCGACAGTATACGCTCCGTTTCTTGGCAAAACCAGGGAAAATATTGTTACAGTCAATTGCTCCCCTGCAAAAACCTTTGACAAAATGGAAGCGCTTTTGCAAACTAGTCTCATGAGCCTCTCTTCAGATCCGGGAAGGAGTAATGATAAATGAACGCAAAGGAAGCATTGCTGGCGCATCCCTCCTTGGCAGCACTATGGGACTTTCAGGAGGCGGCAGGCCAACCCCGTGTAGCACAAGGCCCCCACCCGTATGTGCTGGAGGAAATGGCCGGAGAGATCGCACGGGCGGAGGACGGTGTCCTCGGTCCTTACTCGGCGGAATTTGCGCTGGGTCAATGGCTCCGGGCCTCCCGTCCGGAAGCCCCGGCGCTTAATATCGGGGGACCGGAAGCCCGGCTGACCGTGGCTGCCTGGGTGAAACGGCACCGCAAGCCCCTTATGACCCGGAATGGCAATCCGGACGGCGCCCGGTTCAAGGAATGTGAATTCATCGCAGGCATTTGGAATGAAACCGGGGAAAAGCGGCAGTACGGCATGTTTTTGAACCTGGGCATATGGGACAGCAGGGAGCAACTGGGCGGCCACGTATCCGCCATTGGCGGGCCTACCCCGGGCCACCGCTTTTGCATGGATGCCTCCATCGGCCAAACACCCCTCCCCGAGGATGAATGGCTGTTCCTGGCTATCACCTATGACGGGCTTTATGCCCGCTCCTATGTCAACGGCAGGCTGGACTCCCGACCGGAGCGCAATCCGTATTATTATCCGGGCGGCTTGTACGATGGCGGTCCGGACGGGGCGGACTTTACCGTAGGTGCCGTAGACCGCCTCCACTCCATCGGCAACTTCTTCGTTGGGCGGATCGGCGGATTAGCTGTGTTCGACCGCGCCTTGACCCAGGAGGAATTGCTGTCACTCTATTCCCGGCGTTAAAAGACCGAAAGCCGTCAGGCGGCCTGCCTGGCGGCTTTTATCTTAGAATCAAAAGCTTCTGGGGTGAGCACTTGCGGACTTGGCTGCACTACAGGACACAGGAACCGTTATCGGACAGAAAACCGGTGTTTTCAGCCGCCCCAATATCCCTGCTGGCCGGGATAGGCGTAAGGCTGGCCGTATGGAGCCGGGTAACCTTGGCCGTAACCGTAAGCTTGGCCATATCCCTGTACCGGTGTTCGGCCGTAGTAGGGCTGGCCATAGTATGGGCCGTAAGGGCTGCGGGCAGCCTGTGCCTGCTGCTGACCTGCTTGCTGGGCATGAATCATGGCTTCGGGCTGTGGGGCCGGAGCGGGCTGGTGGTTCTGGGCGCAATCGGCAGGAGGTCCGATTACTGTCGTCGCAGTAATGGGAGCCAGCGCTTCCGTAATGGCCGTTTGATCCAGACAATAGGTATGGGCCAGGATGTTCCGTGGGGCCAGCCGCAGGAAATCCGACATGCCAATAAATTCGGGCACCGGCGCATCAAATATTGCCAGCAGATGGGTATTCTCCTCGGTCGCCACCTCCCAGTGGATCCAGCCCTGCGGCACATTGGCTACCTGACCCGGCCCAATGGGAAACTGCAGCACCTGCCCGATGAACGGGTTGATCATGGAGACCACAGCCGCTCCCTCAATGGCATACACCAGCTCCGACGCATTCTGATGGATATGTGGCTCCACAACATTGCCTTTGGTCAGGTAGATATCCAGCAGGGACACATTTCCCAATGTGTTAAGCTGCTGTACACCCAGTGCATAGATGACGTTGCCGCTATCCTTGGCGAACATCCTGTTGTTGCGCAAATCATAGGTATACTGCACATCCGGAGATGTGAAATCCATATACGAAACCGCCACGGGCCATCCTCTCCCCAAGAAAAAGTTGGATCAGAATCCACCCGTTATGTATATTCCCACCCGGGAAAGGTAGAACTGCAGCGGGCTCCGGACAATCCTTTAGCCAGCGCTCACCGTTCCAGACAATGAAGCAGCACCGCCTGCTGGACCTCCAGCAGATGCCTTTTGAAGCCGTAGCCCACAAAATACGGAGAGCCGATAACGGAGCTGCTGACCTCCTCCCCCACACGGAAGGGAGGGCAGGGGTTAAGCACTGCCCCCGGCTTCGCCAGCCCCATCCGCTCCGGGGTAATACAGTAATCCCGCAGGTAAACCTCCTCGCGGAACGGGCGCGGCAGGGAATCCGTCAGGATCACGTCGCTCTCCCCGAGCGTTTCCTCCAGAGAAACGGAAAACCGGTAATGGGCGTTATCCGTCGACATTTCGTGACCGGGTGTGCAAACGTGGATGAAGCGGAGCCGCAGCACCTCCGCCACATGCATCCAGGTGCGGGCGATATTCCCCGGCGGCCCTACGAAGGTATAGGTGAGGTCCCGGTAATCCGGCCGGCGCAACCGGAGAGCGTACAAATCCGCCAGAATCTCGCAGGGATGGTTATGGGCCGTCATGGCATTGATAACCGGGATGCGGGCATGGGCTGCCAGCTCACGGAGCTTGTCCAGCTTAGAATGACGGACAATGGCTGCATCCGCCCAATTTTCCAGGTAACCCATCACGTCCTGAAGCCGTTCTTCCTTGTCCAGTGCCTCCGGCGGGAAGAGAATGGTCCGTCCGCCCAGCAATTGGATCCCCTTCTCGAAGGTCAGGCGTGTGCGGATGCTTGCCTCAGGAAAGAAGATGGCACAGGTTTTCCCTGCCAAGAGGGGGGCTTCCGGCTCCAGCCGGAGGCTGTCCGCCCGCTTAAAAATATCCAGAATAGTGGATTCGTCCAGCTCCGCTATATCCAGCAGATGCACGGCCAATCAGCCCCTTCGTTGTTCAGTCCAGCAGCAGACCGCCGCTGTAATGCAGCTCATAGACGGATTCCCCGTCCAGCAGAATGGATTCTACTCCATGGAAGCTCCCGAGCCCGCCTTGGGAGGTGTTGCGGTACTCCCAATCCCCCTCCCGCCAGCGCTCCGGCCCCCGGTAAAGCTGATGCGGATTCACCTGCTTAAGGGCGCTCATCAGGAACCGGTATACTGCTGCCGTCCGTTCCCGGCTTGCCGGGGACATCGTTACCCCGCCGGAGTAAACCATGGTCCAAACGGGACGCCCCTCCAGCTCCACAACCTCCTGCCCGGCAAAAAAATCCATTCCGAAATAAATATCCCGGTACCTGTACTCCCCATCGGCATATTCCAATTGCTTGGAGCCGGACAGAAGCGGCGGCACAGAGGCTTCATCCCCTTGAGCTGCATATGTATTGCGCTTGGCCTGAACCAAAAACCGGACCAGCTTTTCATTTTCCAACAGCATACCCTATCTCCTCTTCCGCTTGGTTATTCCCCATACACAAACACACGTTCTCTATAGAGATTATACAGGTTTCCGTTCAAATGAGCAAGATTGTACAATCTTTCGGAGGCATTGCTGTGGTATTCTTACTCTAAATCATTGCCGGACCGGAGGGAAAGAGCATGGCGGAGGAAAAACGGACCGTATGTTATGATACGGAGCTGGAAATGGAGGCATACCGGTTTGAGGGAGTCATGCAGAAGTTCCCCAACCATTTCCACGATTATTACGTCATCGGATTTATTGAAGCGGGGCAGCGGCTCCTGGTCTGCAAAAATCAGGAATACATCATCAATCCGGGAGACATTACCGTCTTCAACCCCGGGGATGTCCACTCCTGCGAGCAATTGGACGGCAGGGCTCTGGATTACCGCTGCCTGAACATAAGGAAGGATGCCATGGAGCGGATGGTACGGGAGATTACGGGACGGTCCTATCTGCCCCGCTGCAAACGTCCGGTATTGGTTCAAAGCGAGCTGGCCGCTTCCCTGTGCGAGCTGCACCGGATGATTCTGGCCGGGGAACGGGATATGGGCAAGGAGGAGCTGGCGCTTTTGTTTATCGGCCAGTTTTTGCAGGAGGAGGCGGATTTGCCCTTGGAGGCCGTAAGCTGTGAACCGGAGGAGGCCGGACTGAAGGCCGCCTGCACTTATATGGATGACCGCTATCATCAGCCGGTTTCGCTGGACGGGGTCAGCAGCCTGGCAGGCTTGAGCAAATATCATTTTCTCCGCTTATTCACCCGCTCCATGGGCATTACCCCTTACTGCTATCTGCAGGCTGTCCGGATCGGACGGGCCAAGCAGCTCTTGGAGCAGGGGATGCCGCCGTCGGAAACGGCGCAGCGGACGGGCTTCAGCGACCAAAGCCATTTTACCCATACATTCAAAAGGCTCATCGGACTGACGCCACGGCAGTATATGCGGATATTCTCCGGGCCGGTGCGGCAGCCTGCACGTCAAGGAGGCAGACATGATTAAAGCACAGAGCGCAGCGGCAGGCCATGCAGCCGCTATCTTCACCATTGTCGTCTGGGGCACCACCTTTATCTCCACCAAGGTGCTGCTGGGGGAGTTCTCCCCCTTTGAGATTCTGATCTTCCGTTTTACCCTGGGCTATCTGGCCTTGCTTGCCGTTCATCCCCGTTTCGTGAAAAGCTCGAGTATCCGGGAGGAGCTGCTGTTTGCCGGAGCGGGCCTTTGCGGCGTCACCTTGTATTTTCTCTTGGAAAATATTGCGCTGACCATGACCCTTACGTCCAATGTGGGGATCATTGTGTCTGTGGCACCTTTTTTTACGGCAGTGGCGGCCCATTTCTTTCTGAAGGGGGAGCGGCTCCGTCCGCCTTTCTTCATCGGCTTCGGGGTGGCCATGCTGGGGATTGTGCTAATTACGCTGAATGGCAGCTACGCGCTGGAGCTGAATCCCGTTGGCGATATTCTGGCCGTGCTGGCCTGTGTTTTCTGGGCGTTTTATTCCGTGCTTATGCGCAAAATCAGCGGCTTGGGCCACAGCAACATTGCCTGTACCCGGCGGGTGTTCTTCTACGGGCTGGTGTTTATGCTTCCGGCCTTGGGCTTCATGGATATGCACCTGGCTTGGGAGCGGTTTGCCGATCCCGTTAACCTGCTGAACCTGCTGTTCCTGAGCCTCTTCGCCTCCGCCCTGTGCTTCGCCTCATGGAACTGGTGCGTAGGAGTCCTCGGCGCCGTCAAAACCAGTGTTTACATCTACCTGGTGCCTGTGGTGACCATCACCGCCTCCTGGCTGATCCTGGATGAGCGCTTGACCGGCACCGCCATGGCAGGCGCCCTGCTGACGCTAGCGGGATTGGTCATCTCCGAGCGAAAGCCGAAGCTGCAACAAACCCCCGCTTTCAAGGAAGCAGGGGCAGGGCTGGAGAGGTGAGAAGCTGCCCGCCGCCCAGGCTGCGAAAGACCCGTTTGGACGCTTACCCTCTCTTCTTCACTGGAAACCAAAGCTCAATATAGCCGGACTCGTTATTTCCGCCGTAAATTTCCAGGTCCACCCCCTCAATCAGCTCATAGCCGGAGGTAGGCACCCATTCGCTGTACACCCGCTTGTACAGATTTTCAATCACGTTCCCAATGCCTTTCCAGCCGGCGATCCGTTCCGACGGAAAAATCACCCAGGTATAAGACGGGATCTCTGCTACTGTATACCCCTCTGTTTTGCTGTCCGGACCGACAAAGGCTCCCAGCATATACGGAAAGGTCTCTCCTTCCGTCTTCCGGTAGCCGCAGGCAGCGTGGAGTGTGCACAGCTCCGGGCTGACGAAGGTCGGCCGGCCGCCGGCATTGTGAAACAGCCTCTCATACTCCCCGTTGGCCTGGCTTTGCACCCACAGGTCATGGGGGGTGCGGGGGGCTGTGTCGTTTTCTTTGTCGGGGTGGAACACACCCTCAAGGCCAAACATCTGGAACGCTTCCTTGGTTTCAATCCGGTAGTTCATGGGCTGAACTCCTTTTATGGTTACTTGAAAGGAGATGCGCGGATAGGCCTTCAGAGTCACCCCGGCATTGCGGGCCTGCGTCGGGTTGATCCCGTGAACAGACTGGAATGCCCGGGAAAACGCCACGCCGGAGTCATAGCCGTACTTGACCGCCAGATCCAGCACCTTGATGCCGCTGTTCTGCAGCTCGATGCCTGCCTGGGTCAGGCGCCGGCGGCGGACATACTCCGCAAGCGGCGTGCCCGTAATAAACGAGAACATCCGCTGGAAGTTGAAGCTGGAGCAGCAGGCCTTCTGTGCGGCCACCGCGCAGTCTACCTCTCCCGTGAGATTCTCCTCGATATAGTCCAGTGCATTGTTCATTTTTGTGAGCCAATCCATCGCCATCTCTCCCTTTCAAAACCGATCATATCCAATTGCAGCAAGCCGTGCGCAACTTCCCTTGCACAATTCAGTCAGTTGGTTTACAGCGAACCCATCCATTTTGTGGCATACTAAAAATATAACATGCTGGGACAAGGAAAAAGGAGTGACAAAATGATTTACGTTGCGCTGCTGCGGGGCATTAATGTGGGTGGCAATAATAAGGTGGATATGAAGCGGCTGAAGGCGGCCTTTGAGCAGGCGGGGATGCGGCAGGTAGTCACTTATATAAATTCCGGCAATATTGTGTTCTCTTGGAGTGAAGAGGATGCTGTTGACGGCGGGAGCCTGTCCCGCGAGCAGGAACAGGAGCTGAAGCACAAGCTGGCAGGCGTGTTGGAGGAGGCGATCCTGCGGGAATTCAGCCTGCCCATCCGGGTAGTCATCCGCAGCCTGCCGGATATCCGGGAGGTAATCCGTATCCTGCCGGAGGTTTGGACCAATGACGACGCGATGCGCAGTGACGTCTTGTTCCTGTGGGCGGAGGCGGACGGGCCGGAGGTTCTGGACCAGCTTAAGTTCAAGCCGGAGATCGACCGGGTGCTCTATGCCCCAGGTGCTGTACTCTGGTCAGTGGACCGGACCAATGCCACACGCAGCGGGATGCAGAAGCTTATCGGCACCAAGCTGTACGCCCTGATGACCGTCCGCAACGTCAACACCACCCGCAAAATCCACCAGCTAATGGAGGACGTGGCGGCAGTGGTTGCGGAAGCGGATGACAGCTGCTAACAGCGGCCACAGCCGCTATTTGGCCCAAAACCGCCCCGGTCCAATTCTAACGGCGCTCAGAGCCTCTATTTCGGCAAAACCGGGCCGTTTAGAGTCTATCGCCTCCAAATAAGGGCGCTCTCTTCCGTTAGATTTCCGGAGGCGCCAGCCCCCGCATCTTCCGTACCCATCAGGGCCCAGCGGGGACTCATGCTTCACAGGAGAAAGGAAATTCCCTATGTTCAATATTCTGCTTATAGAAGACGATGCCGCCTTATTCGGCGAGGTCAGCCAACGGCTGTCCCAGTGGTCCTACCAGGTCCACGGCATCACCGATTTCGGCCGGGTGCTGGAGGAGTTCGCGGCGCTGAAGCCGGAGCTGGTCATTATCGATATCCAGCTGCCGCAGTTCGACGGCTTCCATTGGTGCCGCACCATCCGGGCCCACTCCAAGGTGCCGATTCTGATGCTCTCCTCCCGGGACCATCCCAGCGATATGGTCATGTCCATGACTCTGGGTGCGGATGACTACGTGCAGAAGCCCTTTCACTTCGAGGTGCTGGTGGCCAAAATTCAGGCCATCCTCCGCCGGGTCTACAATTACACCACTGACCGCACCGAGCTGCGTACCTGGCGGGGAGCCACAGTCGAATCGCTGAAAAACACGATCTCCAACAACCGGGGAACCGTGCTGCTCACTAAAAACGAAATGTTTCTGCTGAATCTGCTGGTGGAGCACAAGGGGCAGGTTGTCACCCGGGAGACCATGATTCAAGCCTTGTGGGATAATGAGGACTTTGTCAGCGACAACACCCTCACCGTCAATGTGAACCGGCTGCGCAAAAAACTGGAGCCGCTGGCCCTGGACGCCTTCATCGAAACCCGTGTGGGGCAAGGATATATCGCCACGGAAGAGGAAACCCTATGATCCGCCGCTACCTGAGGGAACGCCGCAGCTGGCTTCTGCTGCTGCTGGCGCTGGAGCTGCTGCTGCTGTTTGTGGCCTATGTGGACCCGGCCATTGCACTTCTGCCGGCCCTTTATCTGGCCGGGCTGAACGCAATCCTGTGCGCCGCCTTCCTGTGCTGGCGGTACTTCCGGGAAACCCGCTTCTACAAGAGCCTCGATACGGGAGACCATCTCTATGACCCCCGGAGCTTCCCGGAGGCGGCAAGCCCCTTCGAGACGATCGTCCGGGACGCTGTGCTGGACCAGACCGAAGGCAGCCGCCGGGAGACCGCGTCCAACACCCATCTGCTGGAGCAGGAGAAGAATGACCTGCTCTCCTGGATTCACGAGGTGAAGACCCCACTCTCCGCCATGCATCTGATGATTGGCAGGATCACCGACGAAACGCTGAAAAACCAGCTCCAGCAGGAATGGCTGCGGATCCATCTGCTCCTGGACCAGGAGCTGCACCGCAAGCGTCTGCCGTTTCTGAAAAACGACTTATACATAGAATCGGTGCAGCTGGGGCCTGTGCTGAACAAGGAAATCCGCGATCTGAAGTCCTGGTGCATCCCCAAGGGCATCGGCTTTAACCTCTCTCTTCAAACGGAGCAAATCCTGACCGACACCAAGTGGCTGGGCTTTATCCTGCGGCAGCTGCTCAGCAACGCCGTGAAGTACAGCGGCTCCGGCACAGATATCTCCATCACCAGCGGGGAATGGGACGGACATGTGACCCTAACTGTCCGTGACCGAGGCCGGGGAATTGAGCCCCGGGATCTGCCGCGGATCTTCGATAAGGGCTTCACCTCCACCCGGAACCGCCAGGATGGAGGCAGCGCCACGGGAATGGGTCTGTACCTGGCCCAGCAGGCGGCACAGTCGCTCTTGATCATCATCAAGGCGGAATCCGTTCCCGGCGAAGGCAGCGCCTTCACATTGATATTCCCGCGGGAGAATGATTTGGTCCGTCTTGCGGGCATGTGACAGGAATGTCACATGCTCCTTTCTTTTGTTCGGCGAAACGCAGGAAAACGCGGGGGCTGCTGATTTATGATGGAGGTATCAAAGGAGTGAAGCAAATATGGTTATACTGGAAGCCTCCAACATTTACAAAACATACGGCAACAAGCTGAACCGCCAGGAGGTGCTGAAGGGCATCGACCTGAAGGTGCGGAAGGGCGAGTTTGTGGGGATTATGGGTCCCTCCGGCTCAGGGAAAACCACTCTCCTGAATGTATTGTCCTCCATCGACCGGGTGAGCCAGGGCACCATCGATATCGAGGGCCAAACCTTCACCAGCATGAAGGAAAAAGCCCTGGCGGAATTCCGCAAGCGCCATCTGGGCTTTATTTTTCAGGATTACAACCTGTTGGACACGCTGACCGTAAAAGAGAATGTGCTTCTGCCCCTATCCATTACGGATATCAGCCGCCGCGAGGCCCATCTCCGGTTTGAGGAGGTGGCCGGGGAGCTGGGCATCTCCGAGTTAAAGGATAAGTACCCGTCGGAAATTTCCGGCGGCCAGAAGCAGCGGACCTCCGCCGCCAGAGCCTTCATCCATCAGCCGGGGATTATTTTTGCCGATGAGCCTACGGGAGCCCTGGATTCCAAATCCGCCTCGGACCTCCTGAACAAGCTCTCCGAGATGAACCAGAAGCGGCAGGCCACTATCGTGATGGTCACCCATGATCCCATAGCCGCCAGCTTCTGCAGCCGGGTGGTGTTCATCCGCGACGGGCAAATCTATACCCAACTGGAGAAGGGGACGGAAACCCGTCAGTCCTTTCTGGGGGATATTATCAAAACCCAGGGCGTTCTGGGCGGTGTGCAGCCATGAGCATCCATTTTATCATCCTGCGCAATCTCAAGAAGAATATCCGCAACTACTATCTCTATGTGTTCGCGCTGATCTTCAGTGTCGCCCTGTACTTTTCCTTCGTAACCTTGCGGTATGACCCGGCTATGGACGAAGCGGAGGGAAGCATCAAAGGAGCGGCAGCCATCGGGGCCTCCTCCATCCTGCTGGTGGCCATCGTCGCTATATTCCTGCTGTACGCCAACACCATCTTCATCAAACGCCGCAGCCGGGAAATCGGTTTGTTCCAATTAATCGGGCTCACCAAGGGGAAAATCTTCCGGCTGCTCAGCGCCGAAAACCTGATTCTCTATTTCGGCTCCATGATCTTGGGGATAGGGGCAGGCTTTGCATTATCCCGGCTGATTCTGATGATCCTCTTCAAGATTATCGGCGTGGACGAAATGGCCAGGCTGCAGTTTTCACCGCAGGCACTGCTGCAGACTATCCTTGTCTTCGCATCCGTGTACCTGTTGATCATGCTCATGAATTACCTGTTTATTAAAGGCCAGACCATACTGTCCTTGTTTCGGGTCACATCCACCGCCCAGGAGCGGGTGAAGCGCCTCTCCATCTGGGACATCATCATGGGGCTGTTGGGCCTGGGATTCATCGGAGGGGGCTACGCCCTGTCCGCCCGGCTGTTCGGAGGCGCGTTCACTACTATGGAGGAGCTGATGATGGCCATGGTTGCCATCCTCGCCTCTGTTATCGCCGGCACCTATCTGTTCTACAAAGGCTCCGTACGCTTTTTGTTCAACCTGATCCGCAAAAGCAAAAACGGCTA
>JAQSYT010000125.1 GCA_029256065.1 Paenibacillaceae bacterium | reverse complement strand
GAAACATATTATATATGAAATATCGGGCATAACAGGTTAAATTGCCCTATTCAGATAATTTATATATGATTTTTCCAGTTCAGCTTAGCTGTACTCCGCCTTCAGCCACCGTCTTGCTTTCCCCCGGTCACCATCCCTCCTTCCTCCGGTCATTGGATCATCCTCCCCCAGCCAAATGGCAAAAGGGAAGGAGCTTCTGGAGCCCTTCCCTTTTTGGCTTGCACCTTATTTTCCGTATGTCCGGTAGATCAGGACGGCGTCTTCCGTCCGTGCTGCCGTGCCGTTGTTGAATTTTTTACTTATTATACAGCCTGTAGAGGAATACCGCAGCTTCTGCTCGGGTTGTGTTTCCAGTCGGATTGACTTTGCTATCGCCGCCTTCGATCAATCCTTCCTTAACCAAGGTAGCTATGCTGTTCACCGCATAGGTGGCAACCTCGGACTTGTCGGAGAATTTCTCCAGGTCCGCAGCCGCACCTTGCTTATTCAGCTTCTTCTCAAGCTTCAAGGCTCTTTCGGTCAACACCATCATGTCCTGCCTTGTGATCTTGTTATCGCCGCCAAAGCTGTCGTTGTCTATGCCATCCGTAATACCAAGAGCTTTGGCAATTGCAATCTCATTATAATAGTAAGCATTCTTCTGTACATCACTGAAATTGTCATTTGCCTTTGTAGTCAATCCAAGCGCCCGAACAAGGGAATAAAGGAAGTCTGCCCTTGTGATATCCGTTGCCGGATGGAATACATGACCTTCTGTCTTGAAAATATCCTTAGCTGCAAGGACTTCAACCGCACTCTTGGCCCACGCTGCCGTTCCAAGATCTGTGAATGTCTTGGATACGTAAGCTACCGCGTAGCCGTTGAAATGAGTGGTTTTGAAGGTTACCATCCCGGTCTTGGAATCATAGCGTCCACTTGGTATGGAAGTCACATTGCCGCTTCCGTCCATGCTCCAAACCACGATCATTTCGGGATTCTTCAATTCGTCCGCAGTCGGCTTGTAGGGCACGGATACGGTTACAGGTGCATCGGGATTGCTCCAGGCCGTTTCTTTTCCGTCCACCGTAAGGGTAAGCTGTATCATCGGCTTATCACCGAGAGCCGCCTTCACTTCCGCCGGGAGCTTGGACTTGTCGCCCTTTCCAATTTCAAGTGCTGCTTCCTTGCCGCTGCTCTCAGCTGTGCCGGCAAACATGTTGCCGGATATTACAACCTTACCCAACTCAGTAGACAAAGTGAGCTTGTTTTCCTTTGTTCCACTTGTCAGTGCGGCAGCAGGCAAGCCTATCGAGTAAGCATTCACTCCTTGCGCCGCAGGTATGTCCAGGGTAACGTCTTTTGCCAGGAAATCCTTTGCTTTTTCCAGATCCAGTGCCGGAACAGAAGCGGTTCCATTCTTCACAGTCGTCTGCACGGTTACCTTCTGATCCTGAACAACTGGTGCTGCAGGTGCGGGCGTTGTTGAAGATGGTGTTTCGGTGCCGGGAGAGGACGAGGTCTCCGTCATGCTATTTGCTACTTTTATCGTGTACGTCTTTACTGTACTGTCTTCAGCTGTTACCTCTACCTTGATATCCGTTGCTGTACCAGGTGTCAGCGATATGGTTCCGGAGGCTGTACCGCTGGCAGCAACCGTGCCGTTCACTTTAATGGATGCCTTGCTGTCCGCCGCTGTCGCAGTCACCTTCATGCCGGTCGCATCCTCCAGGGATACACCGTATTCGGTGGTTGCTGCAGTGAATGCCGGCCGGAGGGTTCCCGCGCTCAACGTCAAGCCGTTGAGATCCGCATTGGACGATTTTACCGGTTCGGGTGTTTTGGTGTTTGTCACCTTGATTACATACACCTTCTCCGTACTCCCATTCTGCGCTGTGACTTTGACTGTAATCAAGGTTTCGCCGTCCGGTGTGTGGATCGCATCGGAGGCCGTTCCGCTTCCCACTACCTTATCGTTTACCTTTATGATTGCCTTGCTGTTTATTGCCACCGGTGTTACCTGAATGCGGTCGGCATCCTTCAATGCTACTTCATACTGGGTGGTTGCCGCTTGGAATACTGGTTCAAGTGTGCCCTCGCTCAGTGCCAAGCCGCTGAGGTCCGCATTCACATGACCGGGTGTATAGATTCCAAGATCGCCAAGATCAATCCCATAGCCGTTTTGGAGCTTCCCGTATTCACCTTCGAAGAAAGGTTCCAGGTAGGAATGTCCAAGAATGAATCTGTCCGGATTCATCGCACCATAGTAGCCGGCATTGGCATTGCTCTCATTGTCAAACAGCACATAGCTCCCCTGCCATCCTGAACCGGCTACACCCCAGCTGATGATATGATCGATGTACGGGGCGAATTTGGTGAACAGCTTATACAACAGGGCGTACTCATAACCAAGGGCGTCAGACTGCTTGACATTAAGCACTGCGGGAGCGGTCGCGCCGCCGCCGGGGGCGTCAGTCGGTATCTTCAGGTCAAGCTCGGAGTAGGAAATGCCGGAAAGAAGGCCACGGTCAACGAGAGAGGCATAGAGAGCCATGGCATATTGGTTATCGCTGGCAAGAGTCTTTCCAACCGCATCATGTCCCTGGATACCGATGTCCTCGATAAGGGGCCTTCCGTCATACAGCGGATCGGAGAGCCATGCGGTGTTCAGCTCAAGAACCATGTTGTATACCGTCCTCGCTTTGCTGCGGGACGCCAGTCCGTAATCGTTGTAGGTCAGCTTCGGAGGAGTGTCCACGATATAGGCGTCAATGCTGCCGTCGGTGTCATGTCCGTCGAGCTTCATGTACTCGGGAAGGTCAGCGTAGTTGGCTTTGTATGCCTCTGCCATCCGGGCGTTGGGGGCCGCGATGTGCGCATTTTTGAAGAGCAGGTAAATGTAATGCTCGGTGATGTCGCCGCCAATCCGGTCATCCGACATTGCAGCAAGCCAGTTCGTGTGTTTGAGGCTATTTCTCCAGTTGTTCGCATCCGTAGGAATAAGTTCGCTGTGGCGGCTTTCATGGACCTCTTCATTGAGCACGTCCCAGGAATTGAAGGGGATTACTCCGCGGGATACGCTGGAGCCATACTTCGCATCCGTGGTCAGGAAGTGCCGCATCACATTCATCGTATGGGTAAACTGCACTCTTCTGGCCATTTCTTTGTCTGCCTTAACCGTGGTTGTAACGCCGTTGCCAAGTCCGTAGAAATGGGTTGTACCGTTATATCCGGAGGGAAGGTTGGCGGGAATAATCTGTGCCATCCATGCAGGGGCCTGGTTGTACCATGCCAATACATGGCCGTGGGACTTGTACTGTCCGGGAGTGCCTGAATCCCTGATCGCTTGATAAGAGCTGGTCGGGAAGCTGTATTCAGCTAAACCCGGGGTGGTAGCTGCGCCGCTCAGGGCCTCGCCGGCAACGTTCTTCAGCCAGCTCGGGCCCCGGGGATGGGTTCCGTCGGCCTTAAGATTGTTGCCGTCGACAAAGATTTCATAGTGATTGGCTCTGGCTCCGGTTACGGCTCCGGTTCCGATGGCGCCGACCATGAACAGGCCGTTTTCTCGGTTATAAAGACTCTTTAAAGGCGCTACGGCACTCTGGTTTTCCTTATTGACTACGTTGGGAAGCGCAACGCCGTTGGGATCGGGTGCGGTTATTTTGATGTTGGCCACAAGAAGCATGCCCGTTTCTGCGGGACGGGCGTTCTCGCCATGGAGCTCAAGAATGAAGCTCGAGGAAGTGCCTGTTGAGGCGGTAATGCTGTGGTGGGCCATCAACCAGGATTCACCGTTGTAGCTGCCAACCCAGTCAGGGTTAAGGTTGTTGTACTGATAATCCCTGAGGTAGCTGTCTAGGTTAGTACCGCTATTTCTGATTCTCCACCTCATGTATTTGCCCTGGGCGCTCTTGGGATAGTACACATCAAACTCAATCGTTGAGCCCTCCGGAACATTGACTGCCGGGGATAGCGGAGATTCAAGACTTATTCCGCCGAACGTACTCTTCCCGTTATGGGCGTAATTGATCTGGAGCACATCAGCCTTGCCTTGGGAATCTGCAAAAGGATACGGAATCACTTTGTGTGTGCCGCCGGCAAAGTCGGTGGGGACACGGTTATCCAGCGGGGTTCTAGAGGTCCAGACATTGGTGGGTGCGGTAACTTTTACAGGTACTTTGCCAGGACCCGGATCAAGACGGAAGTAGGGATCTTCTTCGGCGTACACAGCGGCATATACAGAGGTGTACACGGCTGTATTCACACTGGATCCATCGTCAGTTTGGCTAATCTGGAGCGCTTCAAAAACCGGTTCGCCTTCGGCCGCAGCGGCAGGGACGGGGCAAAACGTCAATAAGGAGAACAGCATGATGACTACGAGGATGCGGGAGACATTGATTAGGAGTCTTTCACCGTTCATCTTAGTATTGCTCCTTTTCTTAAGGCAGCCTCTAATATCCGGCTTTAGAGTCACCCATTTTTAGATTTTGGATTTCTTTACAGCTGTACCGGTAAAAATGCTGTAGGCATCCCCCTTCGAATGAATTTGTATACGCTTTCAGGACGGCAAGAAATATAGCAGCTTCAAGCACTGATTTCATATTAGCAACCCTAATTAGAAGTTTAAATATGAGTAATGCACGATTCATTATAAAATAGCACGGAGATTGCCCGTCAGATTTTCTCCGTCTCTTATTTAATCAGATCTGTCGGATTCATCCCGGTCATTTTCTTGAAGAGTGTGCTGAAATAGGGCACATTCTTGTAGCCGACCATTTCCGCCACCTCATAAACCAGCATATTGCCCTCCAGAAGAAGCTCCCGTGCTTTTTCGATGCGGACGCGGGTCAGATACGTATTGAAGGTCTCACCGGTAATATTCTTGAAAATAATGGATAGATGGTTCCGGGAAATAAACACCTTATCCGACAGGTCGGCCAGCGTCAAATCCTCGGCATAATGCTCATGGATGTATTGGGTCATAAAATCCACCACCCTGCGGTGTTTGCTGCTGCCTTTCCACTGTCTGCTGCCGCAGATGACGGATATCTTCTCCTGAAGCCACAGCTGCAGCTGCTCAGGACGGATTAAACCCTTGATTTCCTTGGCGATAAGGTCGTTGTCGAACAGATCCTCCAGCACCTGGCCAACCTCGTACAGACAATACGCAATAATGCCCCACAGCTCGCTGCCCAGCATCTGGACATACTCCGGCGTGATCCCCGGCTGTTCCCGGAGCCCGCCGGTTAATTCGACCACCAGCTCCTGCGCCTCCTGCTCCTGGGCGGACTTGATGGCATTGGCCAGCTCATAGGAGACCTTCACCGGCAGCAGAACAGCCTGCTTCTCCCCGCTGTCCTCCATTCCATGATACACAAACAATTCACTGCTGCCGGACAAGCGTTTATGCCGCGTATCCATCGCCCGGAATGCCTCCTCGGTGGAATCCGGTATACAGGTCCAGGCGGTTTTGATGCCGCCGATGCCCACCCGGCAGTCCAGCTTCAGATAGCTTTTGATGCTGTCGATGATACGCGCGCCCAGCTCCTCCATGGCTTTTTGGGCCTCAGCGCCATGGTCACTCTGAGGGTGGGTAATGATCACGGCCCTGGTGCTGTGCAGCTCGGCATATTCCACAAACGGAAACGTCTTCCGCGCCCATTCACAGATAATGTTGCTTACGGCGAAGCGGAACAGATTCCAGTCGGACAAAGAGCATTGGCAGGCCCGCCCCTCCCGCACCAGCTCAATGCCCATCACGGCGTGGTGGCTGCTCTTCCAATACCGGTATGGCTTGGGCAGATGCTCCCCGTAGGAGCTGTCCAGGGTGCCCACTGCCGCGGAGCGCACCCATTCCTTTTCAATGAAGGGCTCATACAGCATCAGCTTCTGCTCCAGCTCCCCCTGCTTCATGCGCTTCTCTTCTTCCTCCGTCAGCTCCTGAATGACCTTGGCAAGAATGGTTTTCAATGTGGGAATGCTGATGGGCTTGGATACATAATCGCTGACATTGTAGCGCAGAGCCTGCCGGGCGTATTCAAAGTCGGAGTATCCGCTCAGAATAATAATTTTTCCGCCGAAGCCCTCCTTCCGCAGCTGCTCGATCATATCCAGGCCATTAATAAGCGGCATATATATATCCGTGATGACGATGTCCGGCTGGGCCGAACGGATGATGTTCAGCCCATCCGCCCCGTTCATGGCTTCTCCCGACCATTCCGCATCCAGCTCATCCCAGGGGATCGCCCGTTTCATTCCTTGCAGAACCTGACGTTCATCGTCTATAATAGCGACTTTCCACACCTTCATTCCCTCCTCACGTCTCCTTGACAGGCGGCTCCGTCAACACAGGCAGCAGGATTTCCGCCCGGGTTCCCCCTTCTTCACGTTCCGTTAAAGCTATACCGTAGCTGTCCCCGAAATATCCGGCGATCCGTTCCTTGACATTGCGCAGCCCATAACCGCCCGTATGGCGTTTCTTCGGATTATCCGCCACCTGCTTCAGTCCGATGCCGTCGTCCAGAAGCAGAATGTGCAGCCTTTGGTCCTCCCTGCTGATCCGGATCTGCACACTTCCGGACAGGCGGGTATTGAAGCCATGAACAATGGAATTCTCAACAAACGGCTGCAGGGTCAGCTTGGGCATATAAAGCTCCATCACCTCTGCCGGAGCCTCGATGGAATAATCCAGCCCCTCCCCCCAGCGGAGCTGCTGAATCTCCAAGTAGCAGGTAATATGCTCCAGCTCCTTCTCCACAGTAATGAAGCTGTCTCCATTGGAGAGCCCGATGCGGAACATCTGCCCCATCAGCTCCAGAATCCGGCTCAGCTCATTTTGCCCAGCCTCAATGGCCATCCAGTTCAGCTGATCCAGCATGTTGTACAGAAAATGGGGATTGATATTGGCCTGGAGGGCCTTGATCTCCGCCTTCCGCTGCTGCTCATACCGGCGCTGGAGGGACCGAACCAGCTCCTCAATCCGCTCATTTTGCTTCCGGTAGCCGGCAAACAAATAACCGAACTCATTCCGGTAATCCGCAGGCAGCTCCGCTTTTTTGCCGCCGATGGAATAGGCGCTCATGGCCTGCACCAGAGTTTTGATGGGTTTGGTGAACTGCCTGCTCAGATAATGTGTCAGCGCCAATACCAGAAGAACCGCCGCTACACCGATGATGCTGATGGCCTCCGCCAGCCTGACGCTGCCCGAGGTAATTTGGCTCCAGGAGGTCATTTCCACAAGCACCCAATTGGAGCTGGCAAGCTTCGAATAAACAAGCAGGGAATCCTCCATCTGCGAGCTGCCCCGGATATGGACGTAACCGGATTGCTGTGTTTTCATATTGACCCACTGGCTCAGCTCCATCTGCTCCAGGTTTTTGCCGGTCTTCAGAAACTCCTGGCCGTTCATGTCCGTCATGATCCGGTTGGAGCCGCTGGTATGGCCGGTCAAGAGTGTCCGGATATCATTGGCCTTCACATGGATGACGACGACACCCACCAGAGTTTTGTCATTAAACAGGATCTTCCGCCCGAAGCTCAATACCGGAACCTCCCCCTGAAAGCTGGGGATTTCATGCTCCGCCATCCAAGCGAAATCATTCTTTTCCAGACGCCTGGCCCAGTCCTCCTTGTCCAGCTCCCGGATGTCCTGGAATTGGATATAGCCGTTGGCTTCATTCTTCAGGGGGCGTTCCATATATAGATCGATGCCTTGGATAATGGGAATGGAATAGGTCAGGTTGGCAAGGGTATTCTGGACATTGACGATTTTCCGGTACCGGTCGAATTCGTCCTGGTTGTTGCGCAGGAGGGCAATCAGCTCGTTATCGCGGGAGGTGGACAGGGATAGCTGCTCAATCATCACAAGCCGGGTCGTAATTTCATTATTAAGCTCGTCCAAAAGCTGCTGCTGGTAGTGGGAGGTGGTGGCAACCAGGGTTTTGGATGATATGTTGTAGCTGACATAGATGATGCAGGCCAATACGGCGATCATGAGAACGGAAAAGCTGCGGAAAAACAGGCTGTCGATGCGGAACTTCTTGAAGGGATTCGTCATCTCGGCAGGTCTCCCCAGATTATGATTCAGGTGATCGGGTGAACGAAACGGTAAAGCTGCGAAAGGAAATTCGTGGCTTTACCGTTTATAGTTAACTTATCCAAAATAATCTTATCCTTTAATTCCCGTTGTGGCAATGCCTTCTACAAAATAGCGCTGGAGAAACATAAAAACCAGGGTCGCCGGCATAATGGATACCAGGGACATAGCCAGCAATTGGCCCCACTCCTGGGCGGACTGGGCATCGTTGATCATCCGCAGCGCCAGCCCCACCGTATATTTGTCCACCGAGTTGATGTACAGGAGATGTCCGAGGAAATCATCCCAGTTCCACAGGAAGCAGAAGATCAGCACCGAAACAATGGCCGGCTTGGTCAGCGGCATCACTATCCGCCAATAAATGCCGAACCAGGAGCAGCCGTCAATCTTGGCGGACTCGTCCAGATCCTTGGGAATGCCCCGGATAAACTGGATCAGCAGGAAAACGAAGAAGGTTCCGCCTGTGCCCGCCGCCACCAGATGGGGAATGACAAAGGGAAGATACGTATTTACCCAGCCCAGCTGGTGGAACATGGCGTATTGGGGGATAATCAGCACCTGCCCCGGCATCATCAGGGTCATCATCAGAATGGAGAACCAGAACTTCTTCAAGGGAAAATCCAGACGGGCAAAGCCGAAGGCAACCAGGGTAGTGGACAATAGGGTCACCAGCAGCACCATGGCCTCCAAGGTGAAGGTATTCAGATAAAAGTCGGTAAAGGAACGCCCGGGAACGGATTTCCAGCCGTCGGTAAAATTGCTCCACTTTGGAACCGAGGGAAAAATGCCCGGCGAACCCAGCTCCTCATTGGATTTCAGCGAGGCGCCCACCCACCAGATCAGGGGATAGACCATCACAGCACTGAACAGTATCATGAGGGTATGGCGGATGACCGCTTGCCATGTTTTGCTCATTTGGACTTCCTCCCCGTTTCCGTTTCATAGAAGACCCAATATCTGGAGGTCCCTGCAATAATGGCGGCCACCACCACGATCATCAGCAGCATAATCCAGGCCAGGGCGGAAGCGTAGCCCAGCTGGTAGCGGCTGAAGGCGCGTTCATACAGATACAAGGCGTATACGTAGGTGGAGTTCATGGGTCCGCCGTTGGTGATGACGAAGGCCGAGGTGAACATCTGGAAGGAATTAATCACACCCATTATCAGGTTAAAGTAGATAATCGGTGAAAGCATCGGCAGGGTAATTTTGAAAAATTGGATAAGCTTATTGGCTCCGTCAACGGAGGAAGCTTCATATAAATCGTTGGGAATCTGTTTTAGGCCGGCTAAGAAAATGACCATGGCTGAACCGAACTGCCATACGGTCAGGAGAATCAGCGTCCATAATGCGGTGCCTGGGCTGGTAATCCAGCCTCTTCCCTGAATACCGACGGATGCCAGAATCTGATTGAAGATCCCGTCCACACCGAAAATATTGCGCCACAGGATGGACACGGCAATGCTTCCGCCGATCAGCGACGGAAAATAAATCGCTGTGCGGTAAACGGATAAACCCCGGATGGCCTTGTTCAGAACCACCGCTACCAGTAAGGCGGCCACCAGCTTTAACGGAACCGACGCCAGCACATATTGGAAGGTTACGCGGACGGATGTGGTAAACCGGGTGTCATCTGTAAAAATGCGGGTATAGTTGTCCACGCCCACCCACTTCATCGGCTCCAGCAGCGTATAGTTGGTAAACGAATAGTATAGGGACAGGAACATGGGATACGCTGTCAAACCCAGGAAGCCGATCAGCCAGGGGGCAATAAACAGGTACCCGGCGACAGGCGCCTCCCAACGGTTCAGAAATTTGCGTTTCTTCTTGACAGCAGCGGCGTTGGCGGCTGTGGCTGTAGAATGGTTCAAGCAAAATCACCTCTGCACTTTCCTTAAAATCGTGTTTTATAGCTTCATTATATAAATCCCTCTCCCCGTCCTAAAGTAGACAAAACATCGAATTGTTTCACTATTTAACGAAAAAAGAAAGGGCAGCCCCAAAAAAACAGATGCACCGGAGGGGAAAGCCCGCCCCGGTGCATCTGTTTATTTTTCGTATGATTTAGCTGCGGATTTCAGCTGGTCAAAGGCTTGCTCCGGCGTAATCTTGCCGAAGGCAAGCTGGTCTCCTACCAGAGTCCAATCCTTATCGATGAAATTGGTCCAGCCGCTGGTGGAATCCCAGGTTTGGCCATCCTTCTCCGTTGCCCGGAGCAGTCCCAAGCCGGTTTTGTCCGCTTCACTCAGATTGGCCTCCAGCAGGCTGGCCATTTCCTTGTTGGCGGGAAGACCGCGGACGGTGGTCAGAATCTTGGCCGCTTCCGGATCATTGACGAACCAGTTGACGAACTTTTTGGCTTCCTCCTGCTTCTTGGAGCTTGCTGTAACCGTCAGGTACATGGAAGGCTTCAGCCAGCCTCCTGCCTGGGTGGAACGGGGCATGGTGGTCAGCGCATAAGCGCCCTTCTTCAGGCTGTCGTAGGTGGCATAACCGCTGGAGAAGCAATAGCGCACCAGCACCTTGCCGGAGACCAGCAGATCCAGCTTGGGGTCATTCTCCTTATCCGATGCGTTCACATCGGCGGGAGGGACCAGCCCTTCCTTGCGCAGCTCCTCGAATTTTTTGGTCCATTCCAGGAAGGTGGCCTGATCCACATGGAATTTGCCGTCTGTGGACACGACCGGACCCTTGCCCTTGGCATACTGGTAAGCGGAATAGACGAAATAATTGCCGCCGTAATCCTTGGTAAAGTAGGTGCCGCTGGGCAGCTTGGCTTTGGATTCCTTAGCCAGAGCGAAGAAATCATCCCAGGACCAGCCGTTGGCCGGGTTCTTGATAGCCAGCTTATCCATAGCCGCTTTGTCGTAGATCATGCCGAAGGCAACCGAGCCCAACGGAATGCCGTATTGTTTGCCTCCGGCTTGTCCCCCTGCCATCAGCTTGGGGTCAAACTTGCTCACATCCACCGCCGGAGTCAGCTCAGCCAGCTGCTTGCGGGCGGCCCAATCGGGGGTCCAGCCCGGATCAAGCTGGACAATATCCGGCGCATTGTTGGCAGCGGCCTGGGTGGACAGCTTATCCAGATAACCGTCCATACCGGAATATTCCGGCTCGAAGGTTACATGGGGATTATTTTTGGTGTACAGCTCCAGTGCCTTCAAGGTGGCGTCATGGCGGTTCTGGGCTCCCCACCACATAATTCTCAGTTTTACCGGCTGCGCAGAAGCCGTTGGCGCAGCTGTTGCTGCTGCCGATGCCGATGCAGCTGGCGATGCGCTGCTTGCAGCATTGTTGTCATTGCTGCCGCCGCAGCCAGCCAGCGTTCCCGCCAAGGCGGCTGTTGAAGCCAGCACAGCCAGAGAGCGCTTCCATCCATTCATTTTGACCCCTCCAGATATTGTTAATGATCTTGCTTGATCCTATAGTACCAACTCCCCCCGGCGATTTATATAAGAGAGATGCACGATTTGTTTTAAAATCGCCCGGAAAAGCACCTTGTCTAATTGGGCTATTCCTTTACCCCGCCAACCATCATGCCCTTTTTTATACCGCCGTTTTGGTTTCCCGGCTTCAGCCGTATTGGCTTTCATGCTTATCCGTCCCCCTCTTAGAATAGTCTGGATTCACCCATACGCTTGGGAATGGTATTCGCCGAGAACAGGAGGATGAAGCTGACGACGGTTTTGAACATCCCTGCTGCAATAGAGAGGGAGAAGTTGCTCTGCGCAATGCCGTAACGGAGTACGAATATGTCAATGTTCTCGGAATAGTCCACATTCATGCCGTTGCCCAGGAGGTACTGCGGCTCGAATCCCGATTCCAGCAGGTAGCCGATATTCATGATTAACAGCACGATCACCACTGATTTTAATGCCGGGCAGCGTAATGTGGTAAAGTCCAAAACCAGATTGATCGAGCGCGCTTGATCAGCGTTTCGCTTTCCTCCGGGTTCAATGTCCACACATGCATATTGCTTTCCGGAGCTCCGAAGCTCATGCAGCCTACACACAGGTATCTCATTCATCTCCATTTGTTTCCTATTTCTCTCATTCCCAGCTCCTTTTAAATACAACTATTTTGAAACAATAGCACTATTTGGAATCCACAGTCCAAATCCCCCTTAATCTGCTCACAAAAAAGTCACATTGCCGGAAACCGGAGGTTATACCATACTAATGTGCAGATACTTCATTCCCGAATGAATGGAGGTGGAGGTGCCTAATCCCTCAATGTAATCATGGCTGGTGAAGGAAGTTGTCCGAATCCGCGCTCGGCAGAATGGATGTGAAAATAAAGGAGGCTTGAGTTATTTATGAGAATCCCGCAATTCCGCAAAGCATTTCTGATTGGGTTTACAGCAGTTCTTTTAACCTCCGTATCCGTAAGCCCCGTTTCCTTCAACCATTTTGTGAAAGCGCAATCATTACCCCCCGGGAATACGGTTACCAGTATGGTTTATCAAGAATGGAAATTCGATTTGGGCTCCACTAAGAATGTGAACAATGGGTTTACGAGTGTAACGGCTGATTTGGAATACAATGAACAACGGGGATACGGTTTTTTGGGGTTGGGTGCGGACGGATACCTGGAGGACAACCGGAGTGACGGTTTTGTATTGAAGGCTGGACAGGAGATTGTGCTGCAGAACGTGTCCATTCCCAATCCGATTCATGTGGATGATGACGCTGTGGCTGCAACAGATCCGGGCATGCCTGTCCGGTTTGCCGTACATGTGACACCGAATACCTATTATAAGGTGAAGGTCACCTTAACAGGCGCCGATCAAACCAAGGATGCCACTGTCAATTTGTTCTCAGAAAAAAGACATTTTCATTTAACTGAGAAGCTGATTCCGGCCGGGACCCGCCTGACCTACGAATTTAACGCCAATGTGCAAAATGTGTTCTCCAAGGTAACAGGCACTTATGTGGATACCATGTTAAATATTGCAGTAAACGGTGAGAATGCGGCCATATCATCCGTGGTCATTCAACAGATTGAACCCGGAAAAACCATCTGGGTGCTGGGGGATTCCACCGTCAACGATCAATTATCTGTGCTTCCTTACTTTAAGCTTCAGAACTATTCAGGTGTTGGGCAAGCCTTGTCCAAATATGCAGGGCCGGATATGGCAATCTCCAACCACGCCGAAAGCGGATTGAACAATATCAGCAGCAAA
>JAQSYT010000124.1 GCA_029256065.1 Paenibacillaceae bacterium | reverse complement strand
ATCAGCCAAAAGGAATCCATCGTGACGTTGGGACAGGAGCTGGATATTATCCGCCACTATTTGACCATCCAGCAAACCCGGTTTGAGGAGCGCCTGGTGTTTGAGCAGGATGTGCCGCATCATTTCTATTCTTGTCCGATTCCGAAGCTCACCCTGCAGCCGCTGGTGGAAAATGCTATCCATCATGCTCTGGAGCCTATGGTCAATCCCTGCCATATTACCATCCGCGCCCGGGAGGAGCTGGATCATCTGCTGGTAACGGTAGAGGATAACGGGCCAGGCATGACTCAGGAGCTGCTGGAGCAGGTCCGCCGCGGTGAGGTGCAATCGAAAGGCAACGGTATTGGATTATCGAATATCCGGGAACGGATTGTGCTGGCTTTTGGGGATCAATTCGGGCTGGAGATTGAAAGCGAGCCACAGCGGGGCACGCGCATTCTGGTTCATATTCCGCTGGAAAGGAATGATTTGCATGTATAAGGTCCTGTTGGTGGATGATGAACGGATTATCCTGACCGGCATTTCGCAAATTGTCAATTGGCAGAGCTGCGGCACGGAGCTGGCGGGGACCGCCCGCAATGGCCTGGAGGCCTTGGACTTCATTGTCGCTACCCCGCCCGACATTATTATCAGTGACATTCGTATGCCCGGCATGGACGGGCTGGAGCTGGTGGCCAAGGTCAACGCCATCAACCCCAACATCCGCTTCATTCTGCTGTCCGGCTTCAGCGAATTCGACTATGCCAAAACGGCCATGCAATATGGTGTGAAGCATTACCTGCTAAAGCCCTGCAATGAATCTGTGATAGAAAACTCCCTGAAGGATCTGGTGGAGGACCTGCAGCAATCCGAGGGCAAGGAGCAGTTCGTCCAGAATTTGAAGCACCGCCTGGATAAGGTGATGCCCCATGTCAAGGAGCAGTTCCTCAAGGAGTTCGTCACCAATAAAACCTACGGAAGCCAGGACTGGGACTATTATTGCAAGCTGTTTGACCTTCATTGGGAGAATAGAAGGGTCCGGCTGATTCTGTTCCAGCTGGAGGGACCGTTCGAATTCGAACATTTGTTCGCTGTGAAGAATATTGCCGAGGAAATTCTGGACAGGCCCTTGCTCAGCTCCACCGTAGGCCACCAGGTGCTGCTGCTAATCGAGGACGACGGCCATCCGGAGGAAACCTACCAGCGGATGACGGATATCCGTCTGACCTTTCAAGGCTTCTATAAGCTGGGGCTAACCATTGCACTGAGTGAGCCGGGGGATATGGCCCAGGCCAGGCTGCTCTATAAGCAAACGCTGGAATGTCTCAACCACCGCTTCTACCTGGGAGAGGGGAGCTTAATCACACTGCGAGATATCCAGGCTCCGGAGACGCCGGTCGTTGCAGAGCTGCCCTTTGACGAAGAAGGCTTTCTGCTCCAGATCAAATCCGGCCAGATTGAGCATGCCGAGGAAACTATCCAGCGCCTGTTCAAGCAGGTGGCGGAGATGCGGCAGGATCTCCATACCTCCAAGTCCTATATTATCCAGAGCTACATGGCTATGATCCGACAGGGCGGCAAGGAGGATATCACCCGTTATATGAACAAGCTGGTCCAGCTTCTGGAGACCAACACGCTTCCGGGCATCCAGCAAACCTTCCTGCAGGTTGCCAGAGAAATCGCCAAGAAGCACTACGAGCAAAATAAACAAAAGCACTCGGCCATTATCGGCAAGGTGCTGGATATTATCGACCAGCATATCTCCAATCCGGATTTGTCGTTAAATTGGGTGGCCAACCAAATGTTATACATGAACGCGGATTATCTGGGCAAGCTATTCAAGAAGGAAACGGGGGACAAATTCTCCACTTATGTCATTAAGCAGCGGGTCAAAAAAGCGGCTGAACGCATCGCCCAAAATGAGGATGTGAAGATTTTCGAGCTGGCCGAACAGCTGGGCTTCGGAGATAATCCGCAGTATTTCAGCCAGGTTTTCAAAAAAGTGGTGGGCTGCACCCCCTCGGAGTACATGAAATCTCCCATACAACTCGGTTTTTTAAACAAGGATGACGGATTTTTGGATTAAAAGTCGGGCTCAAATAACGGATAATAGCAGTGTAAGGAATGAAAGCACTTCCAAGCTCGTTTAATTATAAAGGGGAGGAATGAACTTTGAAAAAGACAATTACAGCAGTTTTATCCGCTGCTCTGCTTGTGACAGCAGCCGGCTGCGGCGGTGGCGGAGACAAGAAGGATTCCGGAGCAAGCGCAGCACCTACTGCAGGTGCAGCATCTGCAGCGGCTACAGCAGGCGCCAAAAAAGATCCGGTGAAGCTGCGGATCGCCTGGTGGGGCGGCCAAGCCAGACATGATTACACCCTGAAGGTTATCGAGATGTACCAAAAGGCAAATCCCCACGTTACTATCGAATCGGAATATGCACCTTTTGATGACTACTGGAAGAAGCTGGCTCCCCAAGCTGCTGCCAATCAGCTTCCCGACATCATCCAAATGGACATTTCCTACCTGACCCAATACGGCGGGCGTGATCAGCTTGAGGATCTGACTCCATACACCAAAAACGGCATTTTGGATATCTCCAGCGTAAGCGCAAATGCAGTTGACGGCGGTAAGGTAAAAGACAAGCTGGTGGCCATGAACCTGGGCGTGAATGCTCTGGGCATCACCATGGACTTCGGAATGCTGAAAACTCTGGGCATCGAAGCTCCCAAGAAGGATTGGACCTGGGACGATCTGACCAAGATCGGCGAAGCAGCCAAGGGCAAGGGCAAGATCATGGGCGGCTTCCGTCATGACGTATACTTCCCGTATTACCTGCGTACTCTTGGCACAAAGATGTACAAGGAAGATGGCACCGGATTGGCCTATGCTGATGACAAGCCGTTTGTGGACTACTTCACCATGTACCAAAAATGGTATGATGCCGGCCTTCTCCTGACTCTGGACAAGGAAGCCACCAAGAAGGGCACTCCGGAAGAAGACGAAATGGTAATGGGCAACTCCATCTCCACTGTAGGCTGGTCCAACCAGTTCGTGCTGCTGCAAAGCACCGCCAAACGTGATCTGGAGCTGCAGCCGATGCCTGGTCCCAATGCCAACAAGGGTCTGTTCCTGAAGCCCAGCATGTACTTCTCCGTGACCAAGAACTCCAAGCAAAAAGAAGAAGCGGCCAAGTTCATCAGCTTCTGGATCAATGACATTGAAGCCAACAAAATTATCAAGGGCGAACGCGGTGTTCCTGTATCCTCCAAGGTGAAGGAAGCGCTGAAGCCTCTCCTGACTCCTGCTGAGGTTAAGGTATTCGACTTCGTTGCCTGGGCCGAGCAAAACAGCAGCCCGATGGATCCCCCGAACCCTGTGGGCTCTGTAGAAGTAGAAAAGCTGCTGAAGGATATCAGCGAGCAAATCATCTATAAGAAGACTTCCATTGCCGATGCCGCAGCCAAATTCCGTAAGGATGCCAATGCTGTGCTTGCCAAGAATAAATAAGAATGACCTGCTCCCGGATGAAAATCCGGGGGTTTTTTCTGTTTTTTTGTTGACTCTCCATTCTTCCAGTCCTAATATAGGGGGTATTGTGTTCGTTATAGATAAAGAAGGACGGGAGAGAAGAAGAGACTATGGCTAATTTAGGAAAGCCGCTTGATTTTGAGCAATTGTTTATGAACGGAGGCTTGCGCAAGGACCGTCCTTTCCGCACCTTGCTGCTGCTGTATAAAGGGTTGCGGTTAAATTTGTTAATATCGCTGTTTTTTTACATTGCCAAACATGCTCCAACCTGGGTTATCCCCATCGTTACAGCGGATATGATCAACCGCCTGAGCGGGCCTAAACCGGAGAACCTGAATTGGCTGTGGATAGACCTGGCGGTGCTGGCTGTTGTTATCATCCAGAACATTCCTTCTGCCGTGATCCATGTCAGCTTTATGAGCCGCTCCTCACGGCAGGTGGAGGCGGGACTGCGCGGCACACTGATCCGCAAGCTGCAGCATCTGTCCATGTCGTACCATTCCGATCTGCGCTCCGGCAAGCTTCAATCCAAGGTGCTCCGTGATGTAGAGGCCATTGAAACTCTTTCCAAGCAGATGATGTATTCCTTCATTCCGGCCATCACCAACGTCCTGATCGCCATCGTATTAACCCTTACCAAAAGCCTGACCGTTTCGGCATTCTTCATTCTGGTCATTCCCTTCGGCGCGGTTCTGATTACCTCCTTCCGCAAAAAGATCCGTAGCCGCAACCGTGAATTCCGCCGCCACATCGAGCACATGTCCGGCCAAGTAGCTGAGACGGTGGAGATGATACCCGTTACCCGTGCCCACGGGCTGGATGAAGCGGAAATTGAGAAGGTGGACAATACTCTTCACGAGCTGAAGGGCAAGGGCTATCGGCTGGATATTACGGAAGCCCTGTTCGGCGCCTCCAGCTGGGTAGTTTTCACCCTGTTCCAAGCGTTGTGTCTTGGCTTTACCTGCGTCATGGCATATAGAGGCCAAATTCCGGTGGGCGATGTGGTCATGTACCAGGGCTTTTTTGCCACCATTCTAGCTTCGCTAAATGCAATCTTAAGTGTTTATCCCCAGTTTGCCAGAGGGTTCGAATCCATCCATTCCATCTCGGAGGTGCTTACCTCCAATCAGTTGGAGGAATACCAGGGGACCCGGAAGGTGGAGAAGTTCCGCGGCGAATTTGAATTTCAGAATGTCCGGTTCAGCTACCAGGACACGGACAAGCATGTATTGTCTGAGTTTAACCTTAGCGTAAAACCGGGAGAATGCATCGCCTTTGTGGGTGAATCGGGAGCAGGAAAATCCACCGTTCTCTCTATGGTGGTAGGCTTCTACCGGCCGGGCGGCGGCCGCATTCTTGTGGACGGCATTCCGATGGATGAGCTGGATATGCGCCTGTACCGGCAAAAGCTGGCGGTGGTGCCCCAGACCACGGTGCTTTTCTCGGGAAGCATCCGCAGCAATATCACCTTCGGTCTGGACAATGTGCCGGAGGAGCGGGTGATGGAGGTGGTGCGGATGGCTAATCTGCAGGATGTGGTAGCCGAAATGCCCGATGGGCTGGATACGCTGATCGGCGAGCACGGCGGCAAGCTGTCCGGCGGTCAGCGGCAGCGTATCGCCATTGCCCGGGCTATGATCCGCAACCCGGAAATCATCCTGCTGGACGAAGCCACCTCAGCTCTGGACAATATCTCGGAGCATGTAGTTCAAAAGGCGATGCAGGAGCTGATCCGCGGGCGCACCACCTTCATTGTGGCCCACCGCCTGTCCACCATCCGTGATGCAGACCGGATTGTCGTGATGAAAAACGGCCGTGTGGCCGAGGTCGGCTCCTACCGTGAGCTGATGGAGCGGCAGGGAGAGTTTTACCAGCTGAAGCAATTGCAGGCATAATTTATGCAAGCCCCAAAATCCGTACTTCCGCATACCCGCGGGATACGGATTTTCTTGTTTTTATGCACCGTTTTTTTGACTGATATTTCTCTGTTTTTTGTACAAAGTAAACGGTTTTTTGAATTCTAACCTGGCCCGTTTTAGCAGATAATAAGAGCATGAAGCGAAGCAACAGCAAGCAAGCTGACATACCATCAAAGGAGTTGAGTCACATGAAAACAGCAAACGCTGGGCAACTGAAAACGGGTGCACGCAAAATTAGCCGCCTGACCAAATTTCTGGATAACGATAATGTAGTCGGATACGTATTCGCGGCTCCCTTTATTCTCGGGTTTCTGATCTTCACCCTGTACCCGATCCTGTCTTCCCTATATTACTCCTTTACGAACTATGACCTGCTGTCCTCGCCTAACTGGGTCGGCTTCGACAACTACCAGAAGATTTTCACCAATGACGAAAAGATTATGAAATCCTTCCAGGTCACGTTCACGTATGTATTCCTCAGCGTACCGCTGCGGCTTACCTTTGCCTTAATCGTGGCCATGCTCCTGAAGAACGCCATCAAGGGCATCGGCTTTTACCGTTCTGCTTATTACCTGCCCTCGCTTATCGGCGGCAGCGTAGCCGTTGCGATTATGTGGTCGCAAATTTTCGGTGACAAAGGTTTGGTCAACTCCGCATTGGGCGCTATCGGCATTGATGTTACCACCAACTGGATCGGGAATCCCGGAACGGCATTGTACACACTGATTGCGTTGTCGGTTTGGCAGTTTGGTTCCTCCATGCTGATCTTCCTGGCCGGCCTGAAGAACATCCCGGTTTCCTATTATGAAGCAGCATCCGTGGACGGAGCCAATAAGGTGCGCCAGTTCTTCAACATTACACTGCCGCTCTTGAGCCCGATCATCCTGTTCAACCTGATCATGCAGACCATATCCGCGTTTATGACCTTTACGCCGGCTTACATCATCTCCAGAGGTGAAGGCGGTCCCCTGGATAACACCTTGCTTTATTCGCTCTACCTGTACCAAAAGGCATTCCGCTTCTTCGACATGGGTTATGCCTCGGCTATGGCATGGGTGATGCTGATCATTATCGCGCTCATCACATTTACCCTGTTCAGACTTTCCAAGCTGTGGGTCCATTACGAATAAGAGGGGGAACAAGCCATGACATACAAAAAAATACAACCGTATCTTTACCATATCATTGTCGGGGCCATCGCCATTGTTATGATTTACCCGATCCTGTGGCTCATTTCCAGTTCCTTGAAGCCCAATGACGAAATTTTCGGCAATGCCTTTTCCCTGATCCCCAGCCACCTGGAATTCAATAACTATGTTACGGGCTGGAGAGGCTTCGCTAATACCACCTTTGCTACCTTCTTCAAAAACTCGCTGTTTATCGCCACCTTCGCCACCATCGGAGCTGTTTGCTCCTCAGCCTTGGTAGCTTATGGTCTGGCCCGGATTCCCTTCAAGGGAAGTGCGATTTTGTTCACCTGTGTGATGGGCGTTATGATGCTGCCCAACGACGTGGTCGTGATTCCCCAGTACATCATGTATTCCAAGCTGGGATGGCTGTCCACCTTCAAGCCGGTTATTCTGCCGCATTATTTTGCCACACCGTTCTTCATCTTCCTGATCATGCAGTTCATCCGCACTATCCCGCGGGAGCTGGATGAGGCCGCCAAGATTGACGGCTGCACCAAGTACAGCATTTTCTTCCGGATTATCCTCCCGCTGATTGTGCCGGCGATGATCACCGCCACCATCTTCTCCTTCTACTGGAGATGGGACGACTTCCTGACACCGCTTCTGTACCTGAACCGCCCGGAGAACTATCCGGTATCTCTGGCGCTGAAGCTGTTCCTGGACGCCGAGTCCGTCAACAACTGGGGCGGAATGTTCGCTATGGCGACGCTCTCCCTGCTGCCCATCTGTACCATCTTCTTCATCTTCCAAAAGTACATTGTGGACGGCATCAGCACCAGCGGCCTGAAGCAATAAATCACCGGTAGTCATTAAAAACCCCCGTAGAGCCCTTAATCGGCTGTACGGGGGTTTTCTGTTACGGCAGATGATTCCAAACCGCAGCGGCAGCTATCAGCACCAGCAGTCCCGCGGCGTTAGCTAATGTGAATACGCCCAGATATTTGAAGGGGCGGGCCTCCGCTGTTTTGACGTATAGCTTGAAGGAAATCAGGCTGGCCAGGGAGGCGATCAGTGTGCCAAGCCCTCCAATATTCACGCCGATCAGCAGCTCCTTCCACCGTTCCGTAAAGCCGGATAGCAGGACAGCGGCGGGGACGTTACTGATGACCTGGCTGGCGAGAATAGAGGAGACCAGGGTGCTTTTGTCCATAATGGCGCTGAGAAAATGCCGGATCTGCTCAATCTGGCCTATATTGCCTGCACAGATGAAGAAAAACACAAAGGTAGCCAATAAACTGTAATCCGCCTTGCGGAACAGATCCCGGGCAAACAGCAGCATGGCCGCCAGGACAAAGGCCAGCACAATTCCGTAATGGACCACATGCAAAACAGACAGCAGGCATAAAAGAAACAGTCCCGACATGAGGTATACCTGGCGGGGATTGCTGATGGTTTTAGGGGTGTCGAAGCGGACTTCAATGGATTCCTTCTTGAACAGAAACACCATCAGCAGGAGACCCAAAAGACTTAGAAGCGTATACGGCAGCATAGCAGCGAAAAACGATGAGATGGAAATATGGTATTTGGAATACAAAAACAAATTCTGCGGGTTTCCGATAGGCGTTGCCATACTGCCCAGATTAGCGGCAAGTGTCTGGGCGGTAATGACCAGAATCAGGTACTGCGAGCGTCCGATCATGTCCAGAACGACTATGGCAAAGGGTACAAAGGCCAATAAAGCGACATCATTCGTAATCAGCATGGAGCCGATAAAGGGCATGAGAATCAGCAGCAGGCCAAGAAAACGGATGGATTTGGAGCCTGACAGAAGCTTTTGGGCCAGCACATCGAATAATCCGCAGCTCTGCACACCGGCGACGACTACCATCAGACAGAACAACAGGGCCAGGACCCGGAAGTCCATATAGTCCACATAGCCTGGTGAAGGCGGGACAAAAAACATGGTGATAACGGCGCAGACGAAGGCAGTCACTAAAACCGCCTCCTGCTTGACCCGGGACCACAGACTGGCCGGGGATTGGCGGGTAAATAATGGGATGTCGACTTTCATCATGTGAGGGCAGCTTCCTTCGTCGGAGAATGGAATCAAGAACGGGTATAAAACGAGGAAATTATAGCATAAGCCGGACGGATTAGATACAGAAAAACGGGCCTGTATACATATGGAGATACATTCCTTGTAGCCTTCAGCCCCGGGTACTATTCTGGTGGATGGCACGATATTGCCGCGGCGACATACCTGCTGCCTTCTTGAAGGTTTTGCCGAAGTGGGAGAAGTTATCGAAGCCTGCAGCGGCGGCAATTTCGGTAATGCTTTTAGTGGAGCCCCGGAGCATCTGCTGGGCTTCTTTAATCCGGGTCAAAATCAGATATTCGCTGAAGCCGAAGCCGGTGAATTCCTTGAAGGTCCGGCTGAGATGGCTTTTGCTGATGAAAAAACGGGCAGACAAACCATCCAAATCCAACGGTTCGCTATACTGAGTGTTGATATGACGGATAATTTCTGTCATTTTCAGTTGGGCCGGGGAGGGGACTTCTGCAGCCACCGCTTCCTTCTTCAGAAGTATGCGGGCAGTAAACAGGAGCAGCTCGACTCCGATCTGCTCTACTCGCAGGCTGTAGCCGGGTGGTTTCTCCAACAGCTCCTCCAAAAGATCCAGCAGAAGCTCCTCCACCATCAGGCGCTCCTGCAGATTTAGGCGGAGAACGGGATTGTCCCGCTTGAATACGGATAACAGCAGCTCCCGCTCCTCAGCCGGCAAGGCCGCAAAAAAGGCGGGCTGATAATAGAGGACAAGACGCTCATGGATAGGGATGTTGCGGTTGGCGGTTTTGTGGACCTCCTCTGAATCGATCATCACCAGATCGCCTGCCAGAATGGTATACGTCCGGTCTTTGATAAAATAATAACGTTCGCCGGTAAACAGATAATACAGCTCATATTCACTGTGAAAATGGTTGGCGGTCATGGTGTAATACATGGACCGGCGGTCAAATTCCACCTGAACCGGGCGGGAGTTGGGCTTTTTTCCGAAGCTTAGGCAGGCGGGCAGCTTGGAGAGTTCCATGGATGGCGGTCTCCTTATTTGGGATTTTCATGATTGTTCAAATGATTGGTTTTATCATAGCAAAATATGCGGTGTTTTATCAATAAATCCCCTGAAATGCGGAGATATTATCATTGTACTATGGTACTATGAACTTGTGAGCGTTATCATAGCTTAACCACTAGGAGGGTTATTTTCATGGCAAAGAAGAAGTATGTGCAGGTGGGCATTGGCGGAAGAGCGCAGTTTTTTTATGGAGCCATTGCTGAAAACTACCGGGAATCCTCGGAGCTGGCCGCTTTTTGCGATATCAACCAAACCCGTATGGACTATGCCAACAAGCTGCTGCAGGAAAAATATAATTACCCTACCGTCAACACTTACAGGACTGAAGAATTCGATAAAATGATTGAAATAGAAAAGCCGGATGTGGTCATTGTCACCAGCGTGGACCGGACCCATCACCGCTATATTATCCGCGCGCTTGAGCTGGGCTGCGATGTTATCACCGAGAAGCCCATGACCGTAGATGTGGAAAAATGCAAGGAAATCTATGATGCCGTTGAGCGCACCGGCCGCAAGGTCCGCGTTACCTTCAACTACCGTTACGCGCCTCACCACACCAAGGCCCGTGAGCTGATCGCAAGCGGTGTTATCGGTGACGTGCATTCCATCCACTTCGAATGGCTGTTGAACACCAAACACGGCGCCGACTACTTCCGCCGCTGGCACCGGGACAAGCGGAACAGCGGGGGCCTCTTGGTCCACAAGTCCACCCACCACTTCGATCTGGTGAACTTCTGGATCGGCTCCGAGCCGGAAACCGTATTCGCCTTCGGCGATCTGATGTTCTACGGCCGGGAAAACGCCGAAAAGCGAGGCGTAACCTCCTTCTACCAACGGGCTACTGGCAGCGCCAATGCCAAGGATGATCCCTTCGCCCTGCACATGGACGAAAACGAGAACCTGAAGGCCATGTACCTGGACGCGGAAAAGGATGACGGCTACCAACGCGATCAAAGCGTGTTCGGCGACGGCATCAACATTGAGGACACCATGGGTGTCATGGTACGTTACAGAAACAAGGCTATCCTTACTTATTCCTTGAATGCCTACATGCCTTGGGAAGGCTACCGCATTGCCTTCAACGGCTCCAAGGGCCGGATCGAAATGAACATTGTTGAGACTTCTTACGTGAATGCCGGCGGCGACCGTGCACTGGAAGGCGCCATCGTGGGCAAACATCTGGTAGTTCACCCCATGTTCGAGGCCCCGTATGAAGTGCAGGTGGAAGAAAAGGCAGGCGGACATGGCGGCGGCGACCCTGTTCTCTTGAACGACCTGTTCGGCGAGCCGGATGAGGATATCTACAACCGCGCAGCCGACCATGTGGATGGCGCACGTTCTATCATGACCGGCATCGCTGCCAACCAGGCGATCCGGACCGGATTACCGGTGCGGATTTCCGATCTGATCAAGATCTAATCCAAACTTTATTGCACACAAATCAGCTCTCCGGCTTGAAGCCTTTCTCGCTTCTCCCCAGCCGGGGAGTTTTTTTATTTTATGCGGGTTCGCTAACTTTCATTTGGACAGCTTGTGCTAGAGTTGATCTCTTAAAAAATAGATTACTATACAAGAATCTTGAGGGGATGGCACATAGAATACTAGCAAAACCTAAAGGAGGTTATATTCTATGAGTCTTATAAAGAAACCCGCTGTCAAGAAAGCTGCCCCCAAGAAACCCGCTGTATTGAAGAAAGCCCGCAAGCCCGTGGTCAAACAAGCCAATCCTTCGCTATCCCTATTTACGGACACCGATTTCGGTGGAACCCGCCAACGGTTCCGCGGCAATCTGGGTGTGCGGAATCTGGGTGTTGTCGGGTTGGATAACGATGTGGAAAGTCTCCAATTCGCCTCTGCAACAAACAATAACGCCACCCTGGTGCTGTTTGCGGACCGCAACTATCAGGGAAGAAGACTGGTACTCAGAGGCAACCGCAGTGTCAGCGATTTGGCTGACTTGAACTTTGAGAATACCGCGTCCTCCTTCATCATGGCCAACACCAATCTCTCTGATCAGGACATCACGGATATTCAGAATGCCAGGGAAGTGCCCAATAACTTCGGTGAAATTCTGGCCGTTGTCCGCAAGGCGAGAGCCAAACGCTCCAAGTAAGCCGTAACGTTTGACGACAGACGACACTAAGAACGCCCGGAAGGCAGCTGAATGCTGTCCGCCGGACGTTCTTTTTTATTCATGATTGTTTATATTAATCCGCCTCTTGCACGACTTCGGTTTTATCGGGGGTAATGTAAACCTTCACCTGGCCGATGCGGTTTTCCACAACCTCCTGCACCTTGATAACCAGATCCTCAAACTCGATCACAGGACGCTCATCGGTTTTGGGGATGCGGCCCAGCTCTCCAATAATAAAGCCGCTGAGGGTATCATGGTCATCCTCCGGCAGCTTGCTGCCCAACCAACGGTTTACATCGCGGATATTGGACAGGGCATCGAAGAGGTAGGTATGATCATCCAGCTTCTCATACTCCCGTTCCTCTTCATCGTGTTCATCGAAGATATTGCCCACAATCTCCTCCAGCAAATCCTCGATAGTCACAATACCGGTAGTTCCGCCGTATTCGTCTATGGCAATGGCGATATGAATTTTGTTCTTCTGCATATCCCGGTACAGCTCGTCAATCCGCTTGGCCGCGGGAACAAAGTAGGGAAGCCGCAGCAGCGACTCCAGTTTAAATTCCTCTTGGGCAGCCAGGTTTAAGTAAGGGAGCAGATCCTTGGTATGAAGAATGCCGATAATATTGTCAAAATCATTTTCATAAACCGGGAAGCGGCTGTACTTCTCCCGCGAAGCCAGCTCCACTAACTGGGACAGTGAGATATGATGCGGTATAGCAACAACGTGGGTGCGGTGGGTCATAATATCCGACACCACTTTATTGTTGAATTCAAAGATATTGTTGATCATGATCCGTTCGGATTCCTGAATACTGCCGTTTTCGTTGCCCACATCCACCATCATCCGGATTTCTTCCTCGGTGACCTCCTCCTTGTTGGCGTTGGGATCAATTCCAAAAGCCCGCAGCAGCACATTGGTGGAGGCAGTCAGCAGTTTGACGAAGGGAAGAGTCGCCTTGGACAATACCGTCAACGGTCCGACGGCAAACATGGCAATGGGCTCCGCTTTTTGCATGGCGATCCGCTTGGGCACCAGCTCCCCGATTACCAGGGTGAAGTAGGACAAAATCAAGGTGATGACAAGCACGGACAAGGTGGACAGCACAGAAAGCGGCAGGGGAACGCCCCAATTAAACAACGCTTGACCCAGGTCTCCGGCAAACCGCTCTGCGGCAAAGGCACTGGCCAGGAAACCAACCAGTGTAATGCCGATTTGGATGGTGGACAAAAAGCGCGTCGGTTCAGAAAGCAGTGCCTGAAGCTTAATAGCCTTCTTGTGGCCGCTATCGGCCATCGCCTTAATGCGGTTATCGTTCAGGGAAATGAGCGCCATTTCCGAAGCGGCAAAAAAGGAATTCAGAATAATAAGAAGCACCAATATGATGATTTCAACAGCCATTGAAAAATCCTCCTCCATCATTTGAAAGTTGCGATACTTAAATCACTGGCCCTCAAATGAGGCATCAGATTCTTCTGTACTGAAGCCTACGCAAACAATCGTCTGACGAATCCGGTAAGCGAGAAGTGCATCATACACCTCTCGGGGCTCGGGGTCATCGTCCATAATGTGGTATCCCCTCCAATAAAAAAATGGTTTGAACTTATAGTATACAGATATACAAGACCTTCAGGCAAGTTGACCAGAGCAGAAAGGAATTGAACTCCCTTGGCTAAACCAGTACAATTAGTTCAAATTAAGGGGGAGAAAACATTGGAACCGACGCAAATCCGCACCGCCAGACAGGTTTGGCCAGCCAGAGGGGACATTACCGTTTCCGCCATTGTGGCCGGTTTAATTGCTGTTACCGTGTCCTTTACCGGGCCGTTGCTGATCATTTTTCAGGCGGCAAAGCTTATCGGGCTATCGGAGGCCCAACTATCCTCCTGGGTGTGGGCCATCGCTGTGGGCAGCGGCATTACGGGAATGGCGCTGTCTGCGTTTTTTCGCGCTCCTGTCATATTGGCCTGGTCCACACCGGGAGCCGTATTGCTGGTTTCTGGATGGAGCTCATATTCCTATGCCGAGTCCATCGGCGCCTTTGTGGCGGCCGCCGTTATCGTCACCTTGTTTGGGCTGACAGGGGTATTCTCTTATCTGATGAAGCAGGTGCCGGAGGGGATTATCTCCGCTATGCTGGCCGGGATTCTCATGAAGTTCGGCGTGGATATGTTTATCTCCATGAAGCAGCTGCCGCTTCTGGTATTACCGCTCATCGTGATTTTCCTGGTTTGCAAAAGACTGCTGTCACGGTATGCCACGATGCTTACCTTGTTTGCCGGGTTGGGCATCGCATACGCCATGGGGCGGCTGGACTTCAGCGGCGTTAGCTTCAGCATGGCCTACCCGGTGTGGACAACACCAACGTTTTCCTGGAATGCCATCATCGGCTTGGGTGTTCCATTGGCCATTGTAGCCATGGCCTCCCAGAATGCTACAGGCATGGGAGTACTCCGTGCTGACGGGTATGAGCTTCCGGCCACTCCCTTGGTGACGGCAACGGGCTTTATGTCTATCCTGCTTGCCCCGTTCGGCTCCCATGGAATCAACCTGGCGGCCATTACGGCAGCCATCTGTACGGGCAAGGAAAGCCATGACGATCCCGGCAAACGGTATGTGGCGGGAGTTGCCTGCGGTTTGTTTTATGTGGGATTCGGGCTGATGGGAGCGGCCATTGTGTCCGTGTTCTCCGTTTTTCCTGCCGAGCTGGTGGCGGTTATCGCCGGAGTGGCGCTTCTGGCCTCCATGGGATCCAGCCTAACGGGGGCTATGAGTGATCCAGCACACCGGGACAGTGCGCTGATTACGTTTCTTGTAACGGTTTCGGGCTTGACCATCGGCGGTGTGGGCTCCGCATTCTGGGGGCTTATCGCCGGACTTGCAGCTAGTTGGATTCTGAATGGGCGGTGGTTCAGATGGCAGAAAAAATAACGGAGGCTGGTGCGGAGTACGTTTATTTGTCCACGGGGAAATGGGATGAGGCCCTGTGGGAGGAAGCCCGGCCGGTCTATGAGGCAGCCTTCCCCGAGCATGGCCGCAAGACAGAGCGGATTATCCGTGGGATGTTCAAGAAGGATATGTGCCGGCTCCACCTGACCCGGCTGGACGGGAGGCCTGCAGCCATGGCCTTGTCCGGACAGGATCCGGCACGGGGGATTTGGATCATCGATTATTTGGCTGTGGATGGGGAATGGAGAGGGCGGGGAATCGGCAAGCGGTTTTTGGGGGATATCCGCAAGGAGGCGGAGGCATTGCCCGGCTGCCGCGGGATTGTGGTGGAGGCAGAGGCAGAAGAGACGGATGTCAATCAGGCACGCATCCGCTTCTGGGAGTCCAACGGGTTTCAACTGACCGGTTATGTGCACCAGTACATCTGGGTGCCGGAGCCGTACCGCGCCTTGGGGCTGTCCCTTCCCGGCCGGGAGCCATTGAGTCAGGACGGGCAGGAGTTGTTCAAATCCATCCTTGCGTTTCACGAGCAGGCGTACCGGAAGTGAACTCGTCCGGGGCGCTGCATTAAGCCGGAGAGGCTGGCAGAAACGGACTGAGCTTCCGCTATTTTTCAAAAAAGGCGAGTTTTCAGCCATTCGCGGACACAGGCGCCTTTATTTCCGTTTGGGGATGCCAAAAGCAGCCCATTTTGGCTTCATAACGGACTCTCTGTCCACGCAGACGGAAAAAGCACGTTTTTTCGTGAAATAAAGGAACCTGAGTCCGGGTAACCGCCCCCTCCAGCTGGCAAGTAAGGATCGAATGGGGGAACTCCTACAAAAAAAGGACCCGCTGGCCACGGGGCCGCGGGTCTAAGATATATTATATTCAAAAAGGGGGGTTGCTTCTATATTACCCGGCTTGTATTAATGCAACATGAAGGCATTGTTACATTTCGATTACATGTATGGAAGAAAATCAATTTTACTTAGGAGCGGTTGAATGATACAGCATTATTGGAATGAACGTTTTCGCACGCAGGGACAAATTTGGGGTACCGACCCAAGTCC
>JAQSYT010000123.1 GCA_029256065.1 Paenibacillaceae bacterium | reverse complement strand
AATAACGATTTTCAGGCTGTATGCCGGCCCTGTGCGGGCGGCATTGGTACCACCAACCGTTCCATCGGCTTCCGCAGGACGGCCCTCCGCCAGACCATTGACCCAAACGTCCAACTGCTCCATGTCTGTCACCATGCCGGAGCTGGGGGGTTTGGGAGAGAGAGTCACCTCATCGGTCAACAGCACCCAATCCTGCCAGACAGAGCCTTGGGTTTCCACGGCGGTGCGGATGCCCTTCGCCCTGAGAAGCTCCACCAGGCTGCCAAGCTGGGGCAAAAGCAGAGGATTGCCGCCTGACAGGGTCACATGGTCGAAGCCGCCGTCCGCCAGAGCGGAAAGCTCCGTCCACACTTCCTCGGCGCTGAGCTTGCGCAGCTCATCCCGGGCGCTGCCGTCCCAGGTGAAGGCAGAATCGCACCAGGAGCAGCGGTAGTCGCAGCCTGCGGTACGCACAAACATGGTCCGTCTTCCAATGGACATGCCTTCCCCCTGGACCGTGGGTCCGAAGATTTCCAGGACCGGAATAGCGTTCTTCACAGCGCTGCTCCGATTCTCCAACTGCATGCTACTCATCCACCATCCACTCCCGTCTGGCCTCGGCATAGCTGGTGGGGGTTTCGAACAGGCGGACAAACTCCGTCCGGCCTTCCCGGATTTGCCCGCGGTAGGGCTCGGATTGCAGCGCCTCCTCCATCTTCCGGAACAGCCACACCACCATATTCTCAGCGGTGGTGTTCATAGGGGGCAGGCTTTCGTTCAGATAACGGTGGTCCAGCCAGCCTTCAATAGAGCTTTTCCAGATATCCTTAATATCCCCAAAATCCATCGCCAGCCCTGTCTCTCCGGGAATGGCGCTGATTCCGAAAACTGCTCTGTAGGTATGGCCGTGCAGGTTCATGCACTTGCCCTCGTAAGCGTGAAGGTGATGTGCGGCATCGAAGGTGAATTCCTTCACCACCATCACACGGCGCTGATGATACTGCAGCTGCTCCCGGCGGATATCCTCGCCGAGACGCTGGACACGCTCCGGAATGGCAAAGGCCCCCGGACCGCAGGTGTGCTTGTCGTGAGTCATTGTGAGCCTCCCTTTTCCAGCAGATATTTCTCTAAACCGGCGCGGCGCAGCTTGCAGGCGGGACATTCCCCGCATCCGTCGCCTTGGATACCGTTGTAGCAGGTCAAGGTTTTCTCCCGGACAAACTGGAATGCGCCCAGCTCATCCGCCAGACCCCAGGTCTCCGCCTTGTCCAGCCACATCAGAGGCGTATGGATGACAAAGGGGTAGTCCATGGCCAGATTCAAGGTTACATTCAACGATTTAATGAAGGAATCCCGGCAATCGGGATATCCGCTGAAGTCCGTTTCGCAAACGCCGGTGACCAAATGCCGGGCGCCCGCCTGCTTGGCGGCAATGGCGGCGAAGCTCAGGAACAGCAGGTTCCGGCCATCCACGAAGGTAGTAGGCAGCTCGCCTTCCTTTTGGTCGATATCAATATCCTGGCGGGTCAGAGCATTAGGAGCCAATTGATTCAATAGGGACATGTCCAGAATGGTTTGGCGGACGTCCAATTCCTTGGCGATCTCCGTGGCGCACTTGATCTCCGCCTTATGGCGCTGGCCATAATCGAAGGTGACGGTCTCCACCTCGGCAAACATGGATTTGGCCCAGAACAGGCAGGTGGTGCTGTCCTGGCCACCGCTGAAAACGACAAAGGCCTTTTCATTTTTGAGCATAAAAAAATCTCTCCTTCTCCAAATAGTGATGGAAAAACGAGAGGACCGAATATCCGCA
Organism: Paenibacillaceae bacterium; assembly: GCA_029256065.1. Taxonomy (GTDB): domain Bacteria; phylum Bacillota; class Bacilli; order Paenibacillales; family NBRC-103111; genus Paenibacillus_AR. The sequence continues at coordinate 11,549 of JAQSYT010000123.1, read as the reverse complement.
AAAAACAAGCCTCGGGTCAATACGGCAAAAAAAAGCCCGCCCGAAGGTGTCAGTAGTTTTTTTTAGAGGGAGTTCGCGAACCTCTCCTGCACCTAAGCGTTTGCGGAGCAAACGCCGCTTCGTAAGCAATACCTAAGCGTTTGTGGAACAAACGTTGCTTCGTACACATGCGCTTTCCGGTGCAGAGTTGCTATTTAATTGTTCCGGCAGACTGCCATCAACCAGCCGGATATTTCATTATACCACATGATGACTTGATTCATCAAAAGGGGCCCCTCACCGGGCCCGATTTCTGGAGCAGCAATAGTTATTGCAACATCAAATAAATTCCCTGCTTCCATACCAAAAAGCAGACCACCACCTCAAAAAGGCAATGGTCTGCGATATCTGCCGCAGGCAGAGTTACGGCTGCTCCCTCAGTACGTTAAACTCCAGCTCTACATCCGCAATCCGGCGATTAACATATTTCACTTTTCCATTCAGCTTGATAAGCTCATCCGATGTTTTTGTTGCATGCTCAAAGGTGGTGGCATCCAATTTTATCTCGATCCGATCCACCTTGGCGTTTAACACCCGCACCTCGGATTTGACTTCCTGCACCTCGGATTTGACTTGCTGCACCTCAAGCAGGATTTGCTTCAGCAGTTCTTCCACATTCATCACGCTCCCGGGATAATCCAAGCTCCTGAAGCGATTATAGCATATATTGCTGATGACGCGGTACGTTTCCCCAAACTCTGCTTACAATTGGTTATTCGGCTTTAGGACAGCGGGTACCGGTCCGCCCGGTAAATATCCCGTACCACCCGGTAAGCAAGCTTGGGCTTGCGGTATTCGTTCAGCAGACCCTTATTGTTAAAGCCTCTGGCCCGGTCACGGAAGACGTTCCGGTCACTGCGCAGATCCCCGCGGATGTCCGCGAACTGCCAGATGAAGGTGCCGCTTACTTTCGGGTCCTCCCGGAATATCCGCAAGGCCTTGGCCAGAATCTCCGCCTGGTAATCCTCACTGAAGAGCCGCGGCTCCCAGCCTGTATCCCCATAAATACCGGCCCCGCCGAATTCCGTCATCAGCACCGGTTTGTCCGCGCAGCCCAGAGAGGCGGCATGCTTGTGGAAGCCTGCCAGCATATCTGCGAATTGCTCCACTTTCCCGTTGTACCAGCCATGATAATAGTTGATGCCGATGACATCGAAGAGGCCCATAACAATGTCCTCCAGCGGATGCATGGTGGCATAAGCCACAAGACGGCTTTGGTCCAGCTTCCGGACCAGCCCTGCGAGAGACTCACTTAAGTGCAGCGCTTCCTGGCTGCGGGTGTCAATTTCGTTATGGACCGACCAGAACAGGATGCAGGGATGGTGGAAATCCCGGTTGATCATTTCCCCGATCATGGTTAAGGCCCGTTCCTCCAGCACCGGATTCCCGATGACCCTCACAGGCAGATGCGCTCCCCAGATCGGGATTTCGCTCCAATAAAGAAGCCCGTTCTCATCCAGCAGATCAATCCAATACGGGGATTGCGGGTAGTGGCTGCCCCGGACGGAATTACAGCCCAGCTCCTTCAGGATGCCGATTTCCTTCATCATCAGCTTGGGCGGGAAGGCGAAGCCCCACTCGGGATGCTCCTCGTGGCGGTTTACGCCCTGGAAGCGGATTTCTTTGCCGTTCAAATAAATCTTGCCTTCCGCCGCCCGGATAAACCGGAAGCCGATACGGTCCGTCAGATCATCCTGCGATGTTGAAGCGCGAACCATATAAAGCTCTGGCTGGCCTACATTCCACAGACGGGGGTTCGTGAGCGTATGGGAGAACGTCAGGGTTGCCGCACCGTTAGCCGGCACTTCAGCCGTTAGCAGGCCAGTTGTCTCCTCATCCAAGGTCAAGGTGACAGGCACTGAGGCTGCCTCCCCCAAGGACCGCAGTGTAACGGTACAGGAGGAATCAATCTGTCCGCCGGAGCTCTCGGTATACGCAATCCTCATCCCTTCAATAAAGACATCGGGAAGCACCTGGATTTCAACGGGACGGATAATGCCGCCGTAATGAAACCAATCCACCACATGATAGGGGATGGTATCCTCGCCCAGCCGGCTGTCCGTGCGGATCACCAGCTCATGTACACCGGGGACAGCACGAGGGGCAATAAACGAAAATGGTGTAAACCCTCCGAAGTGTCCGGCAACCTCTTCGCCGTCCCAGAATACCTGGGCGAAGCCCTGCACAGCATGGAAGATCACCTGCAGATTCTGTTCTTCGAGAATGTTCACCCGGGTCCGGTACCAGGCAGCGCCCCGGTAATCGTAAAGCCCCAGCTCATTATTCCAGCAGCCTGGCACATACATTTGCCCGTGATCCGCCGGGAATTGCTTCTGCCATTCCTGCGACAGCCCGATGTCCTCAGGGTCAGTGGTGAAATCCCAAAGCCCGTCCAAATTTCTGCATTGCCGTACCGTATGATCCAAAAATGCTCGGTTCATCGCCCTTGCCTCCTTTGTTTTCTTATGGAAATCGTATCACCGGAAGCCTCTATTCTCCATGTAAAAAACGGACAGAAATCATGTACAATTGAGTTAGATCGTGTTTGGAAACACGCCCTAGCAGATGTACGAATCTGTAAACAGAACAGAGGGGAAGCAGATGACAATACGGTTTTCCGAGCTGATGCTCAAAATTGAACTGATTTATGACAAGCCGCCGCTGCCGGGCTGGCAGGATCAGCGGCGGAGCATTCACCTGCACAGTCTTTATTGGGTGCATGAAGGGCGGGGAGTGTTCACTCTTGATGGATGCCAGTTCCCGGTTGGGCCGGGCACACTCCTCTATCTATGCCCCGGGCGTGAGCTATGGATGCTGTCGGATACGGACAACCCGCTCCATATGACGATGATTCTGTTCCAGGCTGCGGCAGTCACCCACACCGGAGGCATTTGGGAGGTTAAACAGCTTACATCGCTGGAGACGGCGGAGGTGCAGACGCTGCGCGGCACCGATCAGGAGGACTGTGAAAGCCGCATCAAGGCGCTGCGGAAAGCCTGGGCGCCGGGCGACGACGGAAGAGAAGCTGCGGCCTGCAATCTGCTGCTGCGGCTGATCCGGGCGGTATCCGGCCGGAGGGCGGCCCGCGGCGGACAGGAGCGGAGTGCCGCGGGGACAGACTCCGCAAGCATTGGCCGGAGCGGCCTGCTGTCCTGGGAGGCGGCCAAACGTTATCTGGATACCCACTATTTTGCGGATATCCGGCTGACTCAGGTGGCGGAGGATTGCGGCATCAGCCTGCGCCAGCTGAGGCGGCGTTTTTTGGAGGAGCTGGGTGCCGGTCCCAAGGAGTATTTGGACAAGGTCAGGTATGAGCATGCCCTGCGGCTCCTGGAGCATACCGATGAGCCCCTCAAGCGGATTGCCGCCGCTTGCGGCTATTACGATGAATTCCATTTCAGCAAATGCTTCAAAAAAGCCGGGGGCTTGTCCCCCTCCGCATACCGCAGCGCCAACCCCAAAAGAGAATGGAAGGGGGAGCCCAGAGAGCAAAGGGACGAATAATCCCCAGGGTTTGCATACATGCTCTAAGGCAATATTTTTCCATTCTGCGCATAGGCTTATACGAGAATGTGTCAGGAGGCAAGCCTATGCAAAAACGCGGATTCTACGGCCGTCCTCCCAAGAGGAAACGGCGGAGGCGGATGGTCTTTATTCTTCTCCTCATTACCATGGCGTTTGCGCTGCAGTCCTTTATCTTTGTGGAAAAGAATTTGAAGCCGCCTCTGATGAATCTGGCCAAGGTCCGGGTGAAGCAGATTGCCACCCAGGCCATCAACAGTGCCATCACAGACCGCCTATCCCAAGGGGCCAATTATGACAAGCTGATTGAATGGCAGCGGGACAACAACGGCAATGTCTCCAGCTTCGTGCTGAATTATGCGGAGCATATGCGTATAACGGCGGATACAGTGTCTACCGTCCAGAATCAGCTGCTGCGCCTGGAAACCATGCCGGAGCATATCCCCTTAGGCCAGGCCATGGGCAGCGCCTTGATGGCTTCCTTCGGTCCGAAGGTACCGGTGCGGCTGGTTCCCATGGGCAGCGCCCAGGTGTCCCTCAATACCCGCTACGAAAACGCCGGGATCAACATGATTCTGGTGGAGGTGTACATCCGCATCATCGCCGAGGTATCCGTAATCATCCCCTTCGATTCCAATCCCGAGGTGGTGGAAACGGAGATTCCGGTAACCTATGTGCTGGTGGTGGGCGGAACACCCATGTACTACATGGACAACAAGGGCAATCCGGTTGGCGGGTCGTCAGCGCTGCCGCCCAGCGTTTCCCTGCCTCAGCTGAAGGAGCAGTCAGGCGGCTCAAGCTTGCCCATCACGGGCAAGGATAAATAGCTACAGCGCAACCCGGCCGGTACCGTCCGCAGCTTGAACGGACATGACAAAACACCGCCTTTTTCCGGGGAATGCTTCCCTTGGGATAGGCGGTGCTTTTTTGTGCAGATGTGTGTGCGGATGTTATTTCAGAATTTCCTCAATAAGGTCAAGCTCCACCTGGGTAAAATCCGGGTTGGACAAGGCAGCTACATTCTCCTCGATCTGGCTGACGCGGCTGGCGCCGATGAGAGCGGAGGTCAGTCTGCTGCCGCGGAGAGCCCAGACCAAGGCCATTTGGGCCAGGGATTGTCCCCGGGCTGCCGCCACCTGGATCAGCTTGGTCACCTTGGTGATGGTTTCCTCAGTAATATCCCGTTCCTTCAGGAAGCCGTTGCGGGCGGCTCTGGAGTCGGTAGGAATCCCGGCCACATATTTGTTGGTCAGAAGCCCTTGGGCCAGGGGGCAGAAGGCGATGCTGCCCACACCATTCTCCTCCAGGACATCCTGGAGCCCATTTTCGATCCAGCGGTTGAGCATGGAATATTTGGGCTGGTGAATCAGAAGCGGAGTACCCAGCTCCTTTAGAACCTTGACGGCAGCGGCGGTTTGCTCTGCGTTGTAGTTGGAGAGGCCTACGTAGAGTGCCTTGCCGGAACGCACAGCATGATCCAACGCCATCATGGTTTCCTCGATGGGGGTCTCCGGGTCGGGTCGGTGGGAGTAGAAAATATCCACATATTCCAGGCCCATGCGCTTCAAGCTTTGGTCCAGGCTGGACAGGAGATATTTGCGGGAGCCCCAGTCGCCGTAAGGGCCCTCCCACATGTGGTAGCCCGCCTTTGTAGAAATGATCAGCTCGTCCCGGTAAGGGGCCAGATCCGTCTTCAGCAGCTGTCCGAACATCAGCTCCGCTGAGCCGGGAGGCGGACCGTAATTATTGGCCAGGTCAAAATGGGTGATGCCCAGGTCAAAGGCCTTGCGGATCATAGCCCGTCCGTTCTCATAGGTATCCACACCGCCGAAATTATGCCACAGCCCCAGGGAAATGGCGGGCAGCTTCAGGCCGGAGCGTCCGCAGCGGTTGTATTTCATCGAGCCGTACCGTTCATTTGACGCTTGATAGCTCATGCAAGCATCCTCCTAAAAGTTTTGAGTTTGGTTGCCACTTTGTGGCATATCCGAAAAACTGGGTTCTTAAGCATCTGCTTTTGGACCGTTGCTCATGGATTGCAGAATTACTGGTTACGAGGCTATTATAAACAAAAGAGGTTGGCGGGAAAAGGACTGAAAAAAGGTTGCCTAGCTTACCTTCAGGTTAGGAAGCCTGGCGGGGAACAAAAGGAGAGTTGGATGGATGGTGGAGGAAATAACGGAGCGGCTGAAGATAGGCGAAATTTCGCTGGAGGAGGTGGAGAAGATGACAGAAACCAAACCATTGGCGAAAGCGGACAGAGGTACATCAGTGGAGGCCCTTACGCATGAGGCGGCACAGCGGTTCTGCGGGAAGGCGGATTACCGCCTGGAGGATTGCGGAGGGGGAACGAACAATACCACAAGGCTGCTGATCTTTGAGGGGGATGCGTATATGCTGCGTCTATACAATACCCACGAGGAGCGGGAGAAGGCAGAATTTGAACACCGCCTGCTGGAGGCATTGGGACGGCTCACGCCAGGACTGCCGTTTGGGGTGCCGCAGCCTGCCGAGGGTGACGCAGGTGCCAGCCTTATCCGGCTGAAGGAAGGCAAGCTGGCCGCCATGTTCCGGTACTTGGACGGTGTGGCGCCGGATTTTGGGCACCCTGCGCAAGCGGGGGCCTTCGGTTGGGCGGCGGGGATGCTGTCCAGTGCGCTGGAGCGGCTGGAGCAGCAAGGCGCTGATTTGGACCTGCCTGCGTATCCGCCCTATTATGCGCTGGCTTCGGCTCATCCCTCCTGTCCGCTTGAGGAGGTAACCCGCTTCTGCGCCGATCCGCCGCAAGAGTTTACTGGCTGCCGGGATGCTCTCCGGGTGCTGGGCAGCCGGTTGGAGGAGCTTGCACCTGTGCTGGGTGAGCTGGCTGCTTTGCCCCACCAGCTGATTCACGGTGATTTGAATGCCAGTAACGCCTTGGTTACCAGTGAAGGGGATATTGCTGCGCTGTTGGACTTTGAATTTGTGACACGGGACTTGAAAGCCATGGAGCCTGCGGTTTGTCTTTGGGGATTTCTGCCGGAGGCGGAGGCGAATGAGGAGGCAGCTAACCGGGCGTGGGCCTGCCTGGAGGCTTTTTGGCTGGAATTTTCGGCTGTGCGCCCGCTGTCCCCTGTGGAACGCAGGATGATCCCGGCGCTGATGCAGCTGCGCAGCTTGGATGTGTTTCTGCATTTTCTCGGACGCTACCGGGATGGGGTAGAGGACAGCTCTATGCTGCTGCGTCAAATCCCTGATACGGCTGCCCGGCTGGAGCAAATAGAGCGCTATAAACAAGAGCTGGCATCTTTACTGGAGCGGTAGGAGAAGGCAGAGGACAAGGGCGTTTTGCGGTACTCAACTAACAGTTGAATAAGTCGGGTGGACATCAACGGACAGGTTATTACACTGTCTGGCAGGTGCAAGCTATAATGGCTGTATCTTTGGAAGGGGGAGTCCATGTGAGTGATACCGGCCATCTTCAGAATTTGGCGTTGAATATTTGCAGTCTCCGTAAGCAGCAGGGGTTGACACAGGAGGCATTGGCCGACCGGTTAGGGCTGACCTTTCAGGCGGTGAGCAAATGGGAAAATTTCCAGTCCAGCCCGGATATCCAGCTGCTGCCCCGGCTGGCGGAGATTTTTCAGGTATCGGTGGACCGTCTGTTTGGGATAGAGAAGCTGGTGCCGGCCGTGAAGGGCCAGGAGCTTGCAGTTGGGACAGGTCTGGGCGCAGTGCTGCCTTGGGCGGATGACGGCACCCTCCGGGTGGTGCTGTATAAGGGGAGGACGCTGCTTCAGTCCGAGGATGCGGAGGAGCCGAAGATGGTGTTCCGCTATGAAGGCCCGGCGCTGAATGTGGAAAGCCGCATTTCTGTGGAATGCGGCGATGTGGAGGGCAGGGTGCAGGCAAACAGAGATATCTACTGCCAGAACGTGGACGGCGGGGCCAGCGCCGGCCGGGATTTATCTTGCTTTGATGTTCAAGGAGGCGCCAATGCAGGCCGGGATGTGCAATGCTGTAACGTGGGGGCGGAGGTTTCTGCCGGGCAGGATGTCCGCTGCAACGATGTGAGCGGTGATGCTGTGGCTGGGCGGAACCTCTCCTGTGGTGATGTGGGCGGCAATATCAACGCCATGGGCCGGGTGGAATGCGCTACTGTGGGGGGCGGCATTACGACCCTGGGGCCGGTTTCGTACACGGGGCCGGGCGGAGAAACGGCTGCCGGTGGAGGCATAATCGGTGAACCGGCAAAAGCCAGAGGGGAAACTGGTGAGGGGACAGGTGGAGCGGTGAAGGGGAAGGGCTACGCCTCTTTATCGGACAAGCTGCATCAGCGGATTATCCAGGGAATTGCCGGTGAGGATGAATAGTGTTTTTGGACGACTTAACCGCCAGGGGAACGGCTCCCTGGCGGTTGTTTGCTGTGAATGCGGCTGCAATACCCGTGTCTCTGCGGGGCTGAGTCCCCGACCGTGCGCGGTCTTCTAACGCGAGGTCTCCCAGGGTGCGGTTTGGTCCGCATGAACCTGTCCAACAACCAGCCGGACCGTGGTTCCGCTAATCCGGGCAAAACAGGCCTTTTTCCATCGGAGCGGACAGGAGAGCCGTTATATGGACGAAAAGAGGGGGATGGAAGGCTCAAAACGGAAAATAACGCATCGTGTGTCCGCGAAACGGGCGTAAGAGCGCAAATCGGACAAATAACGGATCGTCGGTCCGGGTAGCAGGCGCCCTAAACCCGATTTCAGCAAAGGGCATCTGTGTGCATACCTTGGGGGCTCCTCTTAGCGGCAACTCTACTGCGGGTTAACAGCTGCCAGCCGCTGCCTGCTATTGTGAATACTGCTTGCGGTACTGCAGCGGTGTAATTCCGTTTCGGGTGGTGAAGCAGCGGGAGAAATAAGAGGCGTAGTCGAAGCCCACCTCCTCGGCGATGCGCGCCATAGACCAGTCGGTCTTCAACAGCAGCAGCCGGGCTTGCTCCAGGCGGTACTGCATCACATACTCCATGGGTGTGATCCCACGGGTTTCCTTCATGCAGCGGGCCAGATAGTTGTGATGGTAGTGCAGCTCCTCCTCCAGCCGGCCATTGGTGAGGGTTTCCTGGTAACGGGCGCGGATAAACGCTTCTGCTGCCTCCGCCACAGCCAGCGCCTGCGAGCCCTCCCGCTGGAACCGGGATTCATCCAACTGCTTCAGCAGCTCCAGAAACAGTGTCTGCTCCTGCCAAAAAGCCCCCGAACGCGGCGCGGCAAAAAGCTGCAGCAGTCCCTCAAACAGCTGGTAAATCCCTGCTGGTGAGGGCAGGGTCCAATATTGGGGGAGATGAATTTCGTACGGCTGCCTCAGCAGGCCGCCGGCGGGGGCGGCAACGCCGAAGTGCAGCCAGTAGAACCGTGTTGCTGCCGGGCAGGGCCCTCTGGAATAATGGTAGCGCTGCGGATGCAGCAATAGCATCTGACCCGGCTCCACAGTCCATTCCCGGTCCTCCTCCCCCAACAGCAGCAACCCTTCACAAACGACGATTAAGTCGTACACGCCCAGGCTGCGGCGGTTGGGATGCTGATCCCCGGGAGCATAAAGGGTGGTGCCGCTCTCCAAATAAAAGGGCAGCGGAGTGGAGGGAATGGTCAATGTTTCGGTGGTGGGAGAAGCCATTGCAATCACTCTCCTTGCATGTGTGAAATTGTATAAAAAACCGAGTGAATCTGGATATAGCTGCCTGTCATTTTACCCTTTAAAATGAAGGAAGTCGAGGGAAAACAGATAGGGTTGGAAGATTTTATACCAAGGGGAGGCTGTGCAAGAATGAAAGCAGCTATACATGCGGGGAAGCCGGTTTTATTGGAGCAAGTGAGGATTACGGACGGATTCTGGTCGGATTACTTGAAGCTTGTCAGGGAAGTGGTCATTCCATACCAGTACGAAACGCTGCATGACCGGGTGCCTGGCGTGGAGCCCAGCCATGCCATCCGCAATTTCCGGATTGCGGCGGGGGACGAGGAAGGAGAGTTTTACGGCTTTGTTTTTCAGGACAGCGATGTGGCCAAATGGTTGGAAGCCGTCGGTTATTCCCTTGCCGTTCATCCCGATCCGGAGCTGGAGCGGCGGGCCGACGAGGTGATTGAGCTGGTGGCCAGAGCGCAGCAGCCGGACGGATATTTGAATACCTTTTTTACGGTGAAGGAGCCGGGTAAACGCTGGACCAACCTGACGGACTGCCATGAGCTGTATTGTGCCGGGCATATGATGGAAGCGGCGGCGGCCTATTACCGGGCCACAGGCAAACGCAAGCTGCTGGATGTGTGTTGCCGGTTCGCCGATCATATTGCTGATGTGTTCGGGACAGGAGAAGGCCAGCTTCCCGGCTATGACGGGCACCAGGAGATCGAGCTGGCGCTGGTGAAGCTTTATCAGGCTACCGGGGAGGAAAAATACCTGAAGCTGGCCCAATATTTTATTGACCAGCGGGGAGTGGAGCCTTCTTTTTTGGTGGAGGAGTGGAAAAAACGGAACGGTCTTGGCTATTGGTCTGCTGTTCCTTCCAAAAATCCCCCGAATGTTAGCTACCATCAGGCCCACCTGCCGGTCCGGGAGCAGGAAACGGCGGTAGGGCATGCGGTGCGGGCAGTTTACATGTATACGGCGATGGCGGATTTGGCCGCCTATACCGGAGATGAAGCGCTGCTTGCCGCCTGCAAGCGGCTGTGGGCCAATATCGTTCATAAGCAGATGTACATTACCGGCGGCATCGGCTCCACCCACCACGGGGAAGCCTTCACCTTCGATTACGACCTGCCCAACGATACGGTTTACGCCGAAACCTGCGCCTCCATCGGGCTGATCTTTTTCGCCTCGCGGATGCTGCGGCTTGAGGCCCGGTCGGAATATGCGGATGTGCTGGAGCGGGCGCTGTACAATACGGTCATCGCGGGGATGGCCCGGGACGGCCGGCATTTCTTCTATGTGAATCCGCTGGAGGTATGGCCCAAGGCCAGCCGCGGCAATCCCGGCAAGCATCACATTAAGCCTGTCCGTCCGGGCTGGTTCTCCTGCGCCTGCTGTCCGCCCAATGTGGCGCGGCTGCTCTCCTCGCTGGGGGAATATCTGTACACAGTGAACGGGGACACCCTGTTTGTCCATCTATATATCGGCGGCGAGGCTGATGTGGAGGTTGGGGGCGGTTTGTCCGCAGGCCTGCGGCTGGAGAGCTCCCTTCCGTGGGAAGGCAGGGCCAGCCTGGAGCTCTCGCTGCCGTCTGCTGCGGCGTTTACGCTGGCGCTGCGGATGCCTGCTTGGTGTGGGGCGCCCCAGGTTTCGGTTAATGGGGAGCCGGTGGAGGTGCACGCTTGTGTCCGGGACGGCTATGCGTATATTGGGCGGGTGTGGAAGACCGGCGACCGGGTGGAGCTGGACCTGCCCATGGAAGCGCAGCTGGTCCGTGCCCACCCGCAGCTCCGGGCCAACGCCGGGCGGGTGGCGATCCAGCGGGGGCCGCTGGTTTACGCTGTGGAAGAGGCAGACAACGGGTATGGACCGCTGTCCGCGCTTGTCGTTCAGAGGGATGCTCCGCTGGTGGCACAGTTTGATGACAAGCTGCTGGGCGGAGCGGTGGTGGTCGAAGGCCAGGCTGTGGCGGAGGAGGAGTCCGGGTGGAGCGGCGGGCTGTACAGTGCCTCACAGAAAAAGACTGTGCCTGTAAGCTTCAAGGCGATTCCCTATTACCTCTGGGGGAACCGGGGCGAGGGCGAGATGGCGGTGTGGCTCCGGGAGTAGGCTTCGGAGGTTGATGGAATCGGTGGGCGGCGGGTTTCCCTTCTGGGGGAGCGCCGCTCTTTTTTTTCGGCTGACAACGGAACGGGGTGGTGGTTAACGATAAAAACTGCTTAGAGCCCACGCCAGATTGTTAAACATTCCTGTGTAGGCTAAGAAAATGGCCTTGGACAAAAATAGGAGCGCCTCGTATGATGGGGGTGTCACGGGTCGGATGCCCTAAAAACCCATCA
>JAQSYT010000122.1 GCA_029256065.1 Paenibacillaceae bacterium | reverse complement strand
CGCAGGCAATGGACAGAGCAATTTTTACCCGCTTCGCCGTTTTGTCCGCCGATGCCTCCTTCAGCATTCTTCCCATATCAACCTGATCCCCTGCTGTATCCAGAATCTGGACGATATCCAACACATATTTCATGGAGTCCATCCGGTGGCGCATGCCATGCAGACAAATAAAATACAGCGTATGAGTGGGGCTGAGCTCCTTCACGCAGCGGTAGCCTGCCACCGTAGCAGCTTCTTCCCAGAACCGCCGGTCATCCAAGCTGGACCAATTTTTCTTGTCCAAGGTCCAATGCAGCTCCACAGCCAAGGGATCCTGGCCCGGCCCCGTCGCCTTAGCCAGTACCACATGATTATGTACCTGCTTATCCTTCTGAAAGTGCAGGGCTTCCACACACTGCTCCGCCCGCTTCAAGTCCTCCGGATGCACCAGAAGATCGATATCCGAGCTGGGCCGTGCCGCCATATTCCCGAAATAGCCTTCGGCAAAACGCGGACCCTTTAACGGGATCACCGGAATTTCAGCAGCATCAAAAGCAGCGAGAATTTCCCGCTCCATTTTCTGTATATAGAGGTTTTGAACCAGGGACTGCTGGTAATCCTGCTTCAAGGCATTCCGGAAAAAAACGGGAGTCCCGTCAAGCAGCCCTTTTCCACGCAAAAAATGATATATCTGCGGGCCTACGGCGGAGAGGCGAATCTCCTTCAGCGCAAGCCTGTAATGCTCTTCTTCCCACCCGGGAAGGGGCTTACCACTCTCAAATATCGGCTCCAGCAATGCGATCAATTGGTTCCAACCCCCCGGACTGTTCGTGATACGTTTTGTATCGTGATTTTACTTTATTACAGGTCATTTGCGAAGTCAAGGGCAACCTTAAATTTTCTGCCATTCTTTCAGAGGTGAGCCTTACCGGAGCACCAAACCTCCGGCTGACATGAGAAAAACTCCTATCGAAGTAGTTCAAGATTTCTGATGTGGTAGCAAAGGCGCCCCGTCGGGCGCCGATGTCGGTTAAGCGGTTATGGCCACAATACTCCTCTTACATCGTAGTCCCATCTAGGGAAACGAGTGGTGAGACCCTTGGCCTCTAACGATATTTTGATGCCCTCGCCTACCAGCAAATCCGGAATCGTCACGGTGACCTTCTCATTCTTCTTCACCGTTACCGTCTTGCCTTGGGAGGAGGCAGGAGCTACCAGCTGCTTAGGCTGGCTTTCACTGCCCCAATACAGCATGGCAGTTTGCGCCGAATTGTATCGCGGCACATATTTATGGTTTAAATCATAAGCCTCTCCTGCCTTCAAGTCTGCCTCTCCCCGTAGAAGCTCAGCGCAAGGATTGATAATGTTCTGTCCGTTAATGGTCAAATCATTGTCGCAGGACCCGGAGTAGGCTAAAAAGGTATACTTTTCGGAAAATTGAGGTACGATTGTCCCTGTCCAACGATAGGTTCCTGTTTTGGCAGGCAAATTCTTGTTGTAGCTAATACTGGGGATCCGCTGTTCGTACACCTTCTTCTGGAAGGCGGCATCCTGGTAATACTCTTCCTTGAAGGTCCCCTTCTGTCTGAAGGGATAGGTGCCCCAGGTAATCCGCGCTGTCCCGTCCACATTGGACACAAAGGTCAGCTCAGCGGTCCCGTTGGCATTCTTCCTCAGTACGGGTGTGGAAATCACTGGTCCGTCGGCCGCTTCCTCGATGATGAGAAAACGGGGGTAATCCACCGCATCCACCTGAACGGTTATAGTTGTGTCTGTGGACTTGACCACACCCAATCCTGAAGTGATGCCGGTAATGGGATCATAGCTTTGCACCTTCGCCCCTTTTCCGTTGACATTGGAGAGTGTGAGCGCGAATGCCTGCGGCGGCAAAGCATACCTGGCCGGGTCTGTCACATTCTTCGTCGTATCCCAAACCTGTGCCACATCCCGGGTCACCACATAATAACTGACGGCAAATTTATTGGCGGCCAACTGATAAGGCAAAACAGCGAAGTCCTGGGACATGTATACATCCGGATGCTCCTTGGTGCCGTTTCCCTTCAGCACCACCTTGGGATTCTTCTGCGTCCATTCCTCCACCTTCAAGGGTCGCGGATTTTCGATATCCGCCCCCGGCTTCATCAGCTTCGTCACGTTGGCCACAGCTGCCAGTTGAGCCCCGGCTTTGGCTCTCACGGAGCTGGTCAGAACGTAATTCGATTCAGCCAATGCCGTAAAAAATGCTTCTGGAATAACACCTAACGAGCCGTCTCCGCCTTTGGCCGCGTATATGGTGTAGGTTCGGACTCCCTTGTGGCCGAAAAAGGTAAAGCTGCGCAGTGTAGTTTTGGCGCCCATGCTGTGCATCAGCGCAGCATAACCCGGATTGGTGGTGGAAATACCCAGGGATTGGATGGACCTGGACCACCCTTGGCGGTCAAAGTTGCCCTCAGTCATCCAAACCTCCGCCTGTTTGCCGTTGCCCGGATTGGCATACCGGAAATGCATGGGGAAGGAGTTGGGGAAGGGCTGCAAATCCCGGACCACATTCTCGGTTTTGTAGCCGGAGAACCAATATTCAGGAAAGGAGGCAATATGGGATGGAACATAATTGGTTCCGGGTACGATCTTATTTGAGCTGCCAGACTTTAAATTACCGTCAATTTGACCTAAAGCATTCAGGCTGGGGTCGTCTCTCTTGGCATAGGATTGACTATTGATCATGGAATTGTTGTCCATATAGCCAGTATAATAATGGCGGCTGAAGCCGCTTTGGCCCTGCCATTGCTCCACGCCGTTATCCCAAGGCCGCTGATTGGAAAAACCGTTGATGACCTTGACGCCGGGAAAATTGTTCTTGGGGTCCGCCACCAAAGCGGCAGTATGGGGAAGCAGCACCTCAGGGCCTGTAATTTCCCTGTCCCCCTGCTTATACGTGTAGGATTTGGAAAACTCAAGCTTGGGCGAATAGTAGTTGTTGATGTCCAGGAACTGGGAGCCGAAGGTCAATTCATTCCAGACCTCCAGATCAAAACCGGCATCGGCAGTATTTCCCGTATTCATGATCCTTTTGACAAAGGCAGACGTATTCTTCACGTAGGCGAGCCAACCGTCCAGGGTTTCCTGTGCTGCCGGATTGGGTGTGCCGTCGGCGAAGGCTGTTCCGCTCAGGGGCTGGACAATAAGCTTGTTTAATTCAATCGTGCCTGCAGATATATTTTTAGGCAGCGGTGCGGACAGCTTGCAGACTCCGGTGGCAGCATCGCAGCGGGTAATGACAGGATACATGGTTTGATAATCCATTCCCTTCAACCCCGTATATCCGGGAACGATTCCTTCCGTTTTATCCACTTGGATTTCAGTGCTGTCTTTGGCGGCGGCTTTCACCAATTGAACCTTCCAGCCTTTGGTGGGAACAGGATTGCCGGAATTGGCATTCAGAAGAATTAAGGGACGGATATTGTATTTTTTGAGCGCTTGGAGAATGGTGGTAAATTGCTGCTCTCTTGCCGGCTCCAGCTTGGATGGATCATCATAGGAGAAATTGCCCCAGTTGATTTCCACACGGGCTGTGCCGAATCCAGCCTCTGAGAGCAGCTGGGCCGTTGCATCCGCTTCGTTGGGATTGACATTAAAGACAATTCCCAGGGTTTCCCTCCACCTGTTAGCATCCCAGGTATCCATGTAAGCCCGCCATGGAGAGTAGTAAAAGGAATGGTAACCAAAATCGATTTCCTGCTGAATCCAGTCAGCGTAAGGCATTGCATTCCCTCCTTGTGTCGTGGTGTTTTCCCCGGCGGCAAGGGCGCTCGTATCGGGGAAGATACGGGAATCTGCGGAGGGATATAGAACGATCGTCATGAGGAGTACAAAACTAAAAATCATTTTTGCAACAGACAGCTGCTTCTTTTCCAACACAATTCCTCTCTTTCACGCCCTCGTCATATGCTATGCCCACAGGCAAACGAGGGACTCCAGTATTTGTCCCATTTAGGGACTTTTCTTTTGGAAGCAAATTGATTATTATATATACTATGATACACATTGTAGCGAATAATCAGGGGAGTTTCAATAAAACCTGCTTATACAATCATTCCAGCCGAAGATATTTTCATGATATTGCATTTTCCCAAGACAATAAATCGGGTTCCGCAAGGGAAAAAAGCGATATCTATAATAAAAGCTTATGTATAGAGAAAGGGGTATGATATGATCACCTGCGGGGAACAAATTACTTACTTGCGGGAACAAAAAGGGTTTACCCAGGAGGAGCTTGCCGGCAAGCTGGGAATATCACGGTCCGCCCTCTCCCATTATGAAAAAAATCGGAGAGAGCCGGAATTTCAGGTTTTGAATGACATCGCTGATTTATTTGGGGTATCCTTGGACTTTTTGTTCGGGCGTACACCGAAGCATGCGGATTATGAAGAAACCCGGGACCTGTAGAACAAGCACTTTCAAAAAAAGATTTCTGCAAACCTTCAATTTCGGCTTTACAAGTAAAAAAGGATCTTGTATATTAACTACAAAGATACAAATTGTATCTTTAATTAAAGAAAGGGTGATACAATATGAAGCTGAATTATATCAAACCGGCAGTACTGGAGCACGCGCCTATTTCATTTGAAACCGCTGTGTCTTCCTGCAATCCTCCGAGTGTCCCGGTTTCTGCTCCTGGCATCGGGGATATCTGTGTGAACCCTGATCAAACCTGGGATCCCCTCGATCCGTAAGGCGGCAGACTATGGATACTGAGCATCCATTAAGGGCGCTCCCCTTCATCCCTATTTGTCGGGGACGCCCTTGCGGGATGCCACACTCACTAATCATTTATATTTAAACTCCGGTCTGAGGCGCTGTCTCAGGCTTTTTTGTTTTGTCCGGAACCCTCCTTTTCCGACAGGAATTATGTTAAGCTTATACCAATTTATCGGAAATGGAGGGAATTTCCATGGACAAGAAGGAAAGCGGATTTCATACCCGGTGCGTCCATTCGGGCAATGGCATCGACAAGGAAACGGGAGCCATCCGGCGTCCTATTACAATGGCTAACAGCTACAGGCTGCCTGAGGATGCGTCAGCGTTAAATTGGAGCAGTGCGGACCAGCTGATCTACACCCGCAATACCTCCGCAAACCAGAGCTATTTGGAAGAAAAACTGGCGGATTTAGAGGGTGGTGAGGCTTGTGTAGTGCTGGCAACAGGTGTGGCGGCGCTGGCCGGTATATTTTTTACCTTTTTGGAGGCAGGCGCTCATGTGGTTTGCTCTAATGTATCGTACATTGCCGTATACCGTTTGTTGAACGAATACTACCCTGCCAAATACGGCATTGAGGCCACCTTGGTGGACACGGCGGATCTGGAGGCGGTGCGGCAAGCCATGCGGCCTAATACCCGGCTGGTTCACATTGAAACTCCAGGCAATCCCACCACCCGGGTCAGCGACATCGAGGCTATCGCCGCCATTGCCCATGAGGGGGGAGCCTTGCTCTCTGTGGACAGCACCTTCGCCTCCCCATATCTGCAGCGGCCTCTGGAGTGGGGTGCGGACCTGGTCATCCACAGTCTAACCAAGTACATAAACGGCCACGGAGACGCCATGGGCGGAGCTGTTATCGGCAGCAAGGATCGCGTCGATGCCATCAACAGACAAGCGATGGTTAATCTGGGCGGAGCCATCAGCCCCTTCAATGCCTGGCTGATTATGCGCGGCACTGCTACACTTCCTCTGCGCATGAAGCAGCACAGCGAGTCGGCCTTGGCCGTGGCCCGTTACCTGGAGGAGCATCCGGCTGTCCGTTTTATAGCCTACCCCGGACTGGAGAGCCATCCCCAGCATGCCATTGCCAAAAAACAGATGCGGCTGTATTCCGGCGTAATGTCCTTCGGGCTGCATGGCGACGCAAAGCTGCATAACCGGTTTCTCAATGCGCTGCAGCTGGTCATTCAGGCGGTATCCGTCGGACATGATGAAAGCCTGATGGTATATGTGGGCCCTGACGATGAGCGGAATGGCTTCTATCCGCCGGAATTTGCCGGCGGCCATCTCCGGTTCAGCATCGGCCTGGAGGATGCCGTTGATATTATCCGGGATCTGGAGCAGGCATTGCGTGCCTGCGGATTTCCGCCAGCTGCTAACGGCTAATCAGCCCAAACATAGAGCATAAAGGAGGCATTCCAATGGACCCCCAATGGCTGAAGTGGGCCAAACAAATTCAGGCCATATCCCAATCGGGACTGGCCTATGTGAAGGATATTTATGATAAGGAACGATACGAGATGCTGCGGGAGCTGGCTGTGGAGATTATGGAGCAGCATTCGGATGCGGATAAGGAGCAGATCAGGGCCGCCTTCGCTTCTGACACCGGCTATGCTACCCCTAAAACCGACATCCGGGCCGTTGTGATGAAGGAAGGCAAGCTGCTCCTGGTACGGGAAAGAACAGACGGCGGCTGGTCCTTGCCGGGAGGCTGGGCCGACGTGGGCTATTCTCCTTTTCAGGTGGCCGTGAAGGAAACCCGGGAGGAATCAGGCTATGAGGTGAAAGCCGAACGGCTGCTGGCCGTTTTGGACAAACAGTTCCATGGGCATCCTCCTTCACCGTGGCATTGCTACAAAATTTTTATCGCCTGCTCTCTTGTGGGCGGGGAAGCTGCCGGAGGGCAAGGCACCCTGGAAACCTCAGAGGTGGGCTTCTTCTCACCCGGCAAGCTGCCGCCATTATCGCTGGAGCGCAATACGGAGGAGCAGGTGTTGACGATGGTTAAGCTGTATGGGGAGCCGCATGCCCAGGCACTGTGCGATTGAGGCCGGCTGGGCATCCAGACTCCGGGCGGAACCGGGTATAACATCCGGTCCCGTTTCCGGAACCTTGGTTAGCCCCGCAGGTCCCCGCCGCGGCGGTGGAGCAGCTCCATTTTTTTGTCCCAAGCAGTGACGCTCAGATCCACCGGGTATACCGCCGGGTTCAGCTTGCGCAGGTATTCCGGCCAGAACAGGGACAGCTGCTTCCGGTGATAGGCCCGGATCTCCTCCAGTGACGGCAGCACCGCCACCTGCTCCCCGTCCCGGAATACCGGCTGCAGCAGCACCAAAGCCTCATAGTCCTCCGCATACTTGTGCAGATACGGGTGAACCGGGTCAAACAGCTTGATCCGTTCCCCCTTCTTCACATCCTCTTCCCCATCCAGGGAAATGTAGTCCGCCTCAGCCTTGCCGGTTTTGCGGTTGACGATCCGGTACAGATCTTTTTTGCCGGGGGTGGTCACCTTCTCCGGATTGCCCGACACCTTGATTACCGGCTCATAGCTTCCGTCCCCCCGCTCCCGGGCCGTCAGCTTGTAGACCCCGCCTAATGACGGCTGGTCGGCAGCGGTAATCAGCTGGGTGCCTACGCCCCAGGAATCAATCCTTGCTCCCTGTGCCTTCAGGTTGAAAATCACATGCTCATCCAAATCATTGGAGGCCATTATCTTCGCATCGGGAAAACCGGCCTCGTCCAGCATCTGTCTGGCCTGCTGGGACAAATAGGACAAGTCGCCGCTGTCCAGGCGGATGCCGGACAGCTTTTTGCCTTGGGCGGCCAGCTTGCGGCCAACCTTGATCGCATTGGGCACTCCGCTTTTCAGCGTATCATAGGTATCCACCAGCAGGGTTACCTGATCGGGCAGCGCCTCGGCATAACGGAGGAAAGCATCCTCCTCCTCCGCGTGGGCCTGGACCCAGGCGTGGGCGTGGGTGCCCTTGGTGGGAATGCCAAACAGCTTGCCGGCCCGCAGGTTCGAGGTGCCGTGGAAGCCTGCGATATAAGCAGCCCGTGCCCCCCAGATTGCGGCATCCGCCTCCTGTGCCCGGCGTGTGCCGAACTCCAGCAGGAAATCCTCTCCCGCTACCAGCTTCACCCGGGCAGCCTTGGTTGCAACCAGCGTCTGGTAGTTCATAAAATTCAGGATGGCCGTCTCCACCAGCTGCGCCTCAAAAATACGCGCCTCCACCCGGATGAGCGGCTCATTGGGGAAAACAAGCGTCCCCTCCGGCACCGAAAGCAGCTGCCCGTTAAACCGGAACTGTCTCAGCTCTTCAAGAAACTCCGGCCGGTAGTTCTCCTCCTGCTCCGCAAGATAGGCCAAATCCTCCTCAGTAAACCGCAGCTCCCGGATATAAGCGGCAATCCGCTCCAGACCGGCGAATACGGCGAAGCCGTTGCCGAAGGGCAGCTTGCGGAAATAAGCCTCGAACACCGCCATGCGGTTATGGGTCCCTTGGACCCAATGGGCATACATCATATTGATCTGGTATTTATCCGTATGCAGCGCATAATCTCCGTAACTCATGGAAATCTCCTCCCTTATGTCCGTGCTTTTCCGTTTTAGGCTTTACCTTCATTCTTTGCTTCTCCGGCGGACACCACCTGGGCTCCCAGAGTTCCCCGGAAATGGCCCAGCGCCCAGTCATGCCCGGCGGGATTAAAGCTGGCCACCGCATCCTCGTGAATGGTCAGATGGAAGCCTTTATTGTAGGCGTCCACTGCCGTGTGGAGCACGCAAATATCCGTGCACACTCCCACCAGGTGCAGCTCGGTAATCCCCCGCTCCCGCAAACGCTGCTCCAAATCAGTTCCGCAGAAGGCGCTGTACCGGGTTTTATCCATCCAATAAATGGAACTGCGGTTCTGCTCATGAACCTGCTCCAGCCGCCCGTACAGCCTGCGCCCTTCCGTTCCCCGGATATTATGGGGCAAAAACAGCTTGCTTTCGGGATGCCAGGGATCATTCTCCTCATGCAGGTCAACAGCCATCACCACAAAATCCCCCTGCTCTGCAAATTCCGCTGTCAGACTGCAAATCCGGTCTTCAATGGCAATCGCAGGCTCGCCGCAGGGCAAAGCCCCGGTCACAAAATCCACCGTATAATCAATGATAATCAGCGCCTTCATACAATTCGCCTCCTCAAACTTTACTTTTGATATTATTAATATGACATTATTAAATTCCCGTGTCAACTATTTTGGCTCTTTTCAAAATATTTTAGACCGTTAGTCACCTTTTTTCCATTCTGAGCATAAATATGTTTTGTTGAATATCTGATGATACGAGGTGGATGTACGTGCTGTTATTAGTGGATAAAAAGGACCGAGCCCATGCGGTGGCTACGCTTGACCAAATGGGACTCAACCAGATCGCCGACTGGATCAAGGCGCTCCCTGAGCACAAATGGGAGCAAATGTTTCACTCCCGCTGGCCCACACTGGCCAAAAAATGCGGCATTATTGAAGAAGAGCAGGTATAGGCCCATCCTCTCTCCAATATGCCCCATTCGGCGATAATCCCGCTCTCCTTTTTAAGGAGATAGCGGGATTTTTGTGTGCTGACGTTGACGGCACGGACAAGCTGCGGAATATATGCGAAAGCCGCCCGGCTGCAAACTCCGGACGGCTTATTACATTTACTTAAATGCGGAGGTATCCAGCTCCGGCGGTACCAGCCCCGCCATATCATAACAAAAGGAGCGGATGAGAAGCGCTTGGGTGCCTGCATTCATATCCGATTCAGCTAAACCTAAACCAATCGGCACAGCCTTGGGCATCTCGGAGTAATATTCGCCTTCCTTCACCTGGGCCACATTCGTGGCTGCCGGGGAATGCCCCAGCTCACGGGAGAAGCCGCCGTCAGCTTGGCGGAGACGTCCCATATTGCGTACAGTAATCTCCAGAATCTCCTCGAACTCCTCAGGAGGAATCTCCGGCCGCATATACCCCAGCAGATTCACGGGGTTGCGGATATAGCACATATCCCGGGCGGTCTCCTCCCGCAGGATACGGAGAATGCTCCGGTACATGGCATCGCTGCGGGGCATGGGCACACGGAAACGGCCGTAGAAGGTCTCCAGCTTGAAGGAGCCGGAGATACGGACATAGCCGCTCCCCTCTCCCCAGAGTCCAGTCTCAGGATCTTGAATCTTGGCAAAGAAGTCGAACGCCCGCTTCAGGTATTCCTTCTGCTTCGCCTCCGGCAGCTGGCTGATATAAGGTGCGGAATTGCACAGCCGGTCACAGCCCCTCCAGCTATTGGTGAGAGGCATGGCGTTAAGCCACGCTTCATAGGAATCCGGGGATTCTATATACCCCGGCATACTGTTCATCTTTTGAGGGAGTGGATACAGAGGGGCTCCACCCAGCTTGTGCAAGGCTCCTACACTGTAGCTTAAAGCCCGCCCCACCATCACATCGTCGCCGCGCATATCAGGGTTCGCTTCATAGAAGTAACCGCTGGACGGGTCCTGCTTGTTTTGGAAGAAGCGTACCGCCTTCTCTTTCTTGGCAGTCTGCCATCCTTCCAGCAGACCCACCCGCTCCAGAATATTCAAAGCTTGGGAGGAGGACTCAATATCCGGAAGCTGGTTCATGCTCCACGAGCTGCGGGCATAAAAAAACCCTCCGCTCTCCGGATCGTGCTGCCCCTTCAGCCATTCAAAAAAACCGTCAAACAACCCGTCCATCTGTTCGAGAAGCGCCACTGTCCTGTCCGTAATGACCTTCTGTAGAGCCACATTGATCGTCTCCTTCGATGTTTCCTTTCTGTACCGGCCTGTTTCACGTGTGCACAAAACCGGAACAAAAGGTCAGGTGTACATTTTGCGGTGCATCTCCCGGTACTGGCCCGGGGTCATCTCCTCCTGCTTGCGGAAGGAGCGGATAAAATTCTGGGAATTCTGGTACTGCAGCCGCTCGGAAATCTCCTTGACCGTCATATCCGTTTCGATCAGCCATTTCTTGGCCATAGTAAAGCGGAAAGCGGACAAATAGTCGCTGAAGGTCTGTCCTGTCTGATTGCGGAATACACTGCTTAAATAGTTGGCGTTATAATGCAGCTCAGCGGCCAGACCTTCAATAGTAAGCGGCTTATCGTATTCCCGGTGGATCCGTTCCAGAATAATATCCGAGATGTTCTGGTACTGGGAAACCTGCCGTTCCTGGAACAATAGGATCAGCGGATGGATAATCCGGCTCCAGAACCAGTCTTCAATTTCCTTGGCCAGAGGCAGCTTCTGCAGCTCCTCGTAAAGAGATTCGCCGCCCTCAATCAACTGGCTGAGGCGCACGCCCGATTCCTGAATCATCACCAGCGTGTTGTTCAGCAGCTTGTTGATGGGCACCTGATACTCCTGCGGCGTCATCTCATGCTTGAAGATGACCGTCATCAGCCGCTGCAGCAAATGTCTGGCTTTTTCTTCATCCGCCAGCCGGATGGCATCGAACAGCTCACTTTCCGTCAGCCACGGATAATCCAGATTCTGCTGGGGCAAGCCGCGGTTCATATGGGCGTAGTGGATAATCACGCCAACACCCAGGTGAATCCGGTGCTTCAGCGCCTCCAGACCCTCGCGGAAGGCCACATGGGTATTCTTCAGGTCTGTAAACGGCAATCCGATACCAATGCTCACCGTCAGCTTCAGAATGGACAGCACCATCTGCTGGATGGACTCCGTTAAGCCGTAAATCCAAGTATTGAATTCCTCCAAAGGAAGATCCCCTCGTCCAACGATAAGGGAAACTGTGGAGTCGAACACCACCGGAGCCACTCTGTATTGTTCAGGAACCAGCTCCTCCACCATATTCTGAACCGCAAACAGCAGAAGGTCAATATCCTCTTTGCGGTAATGGGTCTCATCCAGCGTATCAATTTGCAGCACGATCACCGAATACGGCTTCCATTCTTTAATTCTGGCCAAATATCCGAATTGGTCCATCTTCTCCAGGATATCCTGCTTGCGCATCGTACCCTGGAACAGGCGGATCAGGAAAAAGTCCCTGGCCTGCTGCAGATACCGGAAGGACTCCTGCTCCAGCCGGGTTTTGGAGGTAAACAAATCCTGGAAGGAATTGCTGATCATATCAAACTCGTTGTCCTTGGCGGACATGACAATATTCCCTGAGGTCTGGCGTACCAGCTTCTGGATAGGAGAATACATTCTTCTGGAGAAAAACCAGGCCAGCGTCATAAACACCGCCACAAGACCGATCATAGTGGCGATGGTGATATTCCGTATTTTGACTGCTTCCTTCGTAAGACTGTCAATGGATATAATGGAGACATACACCCAGTTATTCATATCTGACCTAAGATAGGTGGCCGTATAATCTTTTTTGTCGACCTCAGTCTGGAATTGGCCGCTTTTTCCCTGGAGCACCATGGTATTGGGAATAAAACCGGTACTCCGGGCATACTGGCCGATCATATTGGCATCATTGTGATACACCACCCGGTCCTGATCATCCAGAATCATGACCGTTTCCGATTGCCGCGGGGTATAATTAATGATAGAAGGCATCGCACAGCTGGAAATATTGGCGAAGGCCATACCCGATTTATAGGAGGAATAGGAGGGCAGCTTCTGCACCAGGCTGATGGTGTAGGGGCAAACGTCCACATTGGCCTTCATTTCGCTGTAAAACCACAATGTATTGTTCATAACCCACGAGGAGTTGTTCAACAACAGCATCTGGTTACTGATCTGGGAATAATGAAGATATTTATCGAACTGATAGAAACCGGAGTTCTTCATCATCCAGTTCTGCTCCAGATTGACGATCACAACATCCTCCAGATTCGTATAGAAATTCTGGGTATTCAGCATTTCCTTGCGTAAATCCTGATACAGAATAAAGTCCTGCTCCGTCAGCGGATTCCCGAACACCCGGCTCATAGCCGAGGAATCCACCAGTTGGTTTAGGGCATGCTTAACCGTTTGCAATGTCTGCTCGACATTCGAGCTCATTTGGCTTAAAATTTGGTGTTGGCTCTGGTTGACCTGCTTCTTGATCTCCCGGGATGCATTCAGATAGGAAGAGAATCCGATAATCATGACCGGAACAATACACAGTACAAAGCTGAACACGGTCATTTTGGTCAAAAAATTGGATTTCCCCACAACCTTCACTCCCACGTCGGTTCATTCATGATATGATAGAAATATTGTACCAAGCCTCGTCCACGAATAGCAACTCCCATAGAAAGGAAATTCCGAATGAAGTTTATCCTGAACAAGCGTATCTGGATTCCGGCATTAGCGGTCCTTCTTGTGGCGGCAGCCTCCGCGGCTTTTTTCATCGTTAACCGCGACCGCAAACCAGCGGAAGGAGTTATCAGTCCCGACAGCAACGGCCGGCAAATCAGCATTATGCTTCCGCTTCACCAGCCCACTGCCCCGCCGGAAAATCTGATCCGGGAGCTCGAAGCCCGCACAGGCTATAAACTGGACATCAAGTGGATACCGGACGAAGTGTATTCCAACCGGATAGTAAATAATTTGGAGAGCAAGGAAAATTCCCAGGTGGTATTCGTCAAGCCTACAGACCTGATCACAATTAAAAATGCCATCCGTTCAGACATGTTCTGGAACATCGGTCCCTATCTGGATCACTATCCCAATCTGCGTA